>PFNU01000104.1 GCA_002792135.1 bacterium (Candidatus Torokbacteria) CG_4_10_14_0_2_um_filter_35_8
TCTATATTGGAAAGATGATAAAAGGATAATTTATCATTATTTCAATCCAGAAGGCAGTGAATCTAATTTTAGCGAAGGAGATGCAGATGGCCATTCCTGGGGCAAGGTATCTGATATTTTTGTTGAGCCTGTATCTAAACTTCAGTATCTTAGGGTATATGGTTATACATCAAATAATAGAAAATTAGTCTTTTCAGTAATTACTAAGCAAGGTGGAACACTATTTTTACTCAATATTGCAACAAAAGAGATTACAAAAGTAATAGATGGAAATGATTTTAGGCTTTCTCCTGATGGAAAATCTTTCCTTTTTGAAACAAAGAACAAGGATGGTTCTTTTATAACTAAGATTGCTAATCTTGATGGAAATATTAATCCCAAAGTAGAAATTCCAACATCGATAAATAAATGCTACTGGAGGAAGGATGGAACAGAAGTTTTTTATGCGGTTTACAAGAAAATTAAAAATAAAGAAAAATCACTTTCTGGTGATGAGTTTTGGAAAGTAAAAGTTGATACTGGTATGCAGACTCCTCTTATTTCTTTGGAAGAAATAGAGAAGAAATATTCGGTAAGAGAGATATTTGTTATAGAGAAGGAAGGCGTGGTTGTGTTTTTGGATAATGATAATGGGATCTACAAAGTCGAATTGGGAATGTAGATTGAGTGTCTAGGTAGTAGGAAGGTTTTAGTCGTAATCAGAAGCTGCAAATTTCCAATTTCTAATTAAGAATTACTAATCAAACCTCAATTAGTAAATGACCAATGGCCAATCCGCCGCAGGCGGACTAAATTCTTGATTCTAGATTCTCATTTTTGAATTTTTCACTTTGAATTTTGAATTTATTTAATGTTCTCATTCGATATAAAAAATAAGAAAAACTTGTTAAGAGGGTTTTGGAAAAAGGTGAGAGGACCTTTGAAGTTTTTTTTGGTAGAAAGAAAAATTAGAAAGTATAGGTTTTGGTTTGGGCGAAACAAAAATCTTTTGAAAATTTTAATCTTAGCTTTTCTTATTGTTGTTTTAAGCTCTGGATTTATATTTAATATTGATGTTTTCGCACAGGACCAGCCAAAGGCCAACTGTGATAAAATAATAATTGTAGTTAGTCCAAGGGAAGGAAAATTTAATTTTCCAGACAATAAATTCTGGGTGCATGCATTTCGTGACTCGGGTCTTGCCCTAGGACCTGTTCAAAAAATTGAGTTGAAAGAAGGGGAGGAGGTATTAGTAGAGAGAGAGTATCTGATCGTAGATGTTTTAGCTGGAAATATTATTTTTGGATTCTATGCTGAAAATCCAGAGAATAAATCAAATGAGGAAATCGAACTCATAACTTATGATACAATCGAGACAGATGCAGGTACAATTAAGAACAATGGTTGTAAATTAGATGTTGCCATTTCAACAGAACTTCCAGTACAACCTACTCCTGCTCCTGAAATACCGCCTGATGTTCACAATAATATCCGAGCTCATTTTAAGGGAATAGCTACAAAAGATAAAGACAAAGCGGTGGTGTATGGTGTTTGCGAAGTCGACAAGATAGTAGAAAAGAAAGTGTGTTATACTCCATCAGATACTGTCGATTGCGGAGAATGCAAGATTCAGCTTAAGGGTAATTTTGATTTTTTTATTGGGAAAGTAAAGGAGATACTTTCGATATCTGATGATAATGAAGTTATCGCATGTTTTAATGAAGCATATACATCACGAAATCCCAATTTTCTGCAATTATCAAACTTAGATTCTTGTTTGACGCCGCATTATCCTGAAAGCGATACAGGCTTATGGGATACCCTTTCTAAAATTCTCGGAACAATTCTAGGTGTTCTCGCTGATATACTACATGGTATTTTAGCTGCTATTTTGTGGCTTTTAGTTAAGATCTTGAATTGGGTTTTGAGCCTGAGGAATTTTATGGATATTAGGGGCGTGAATATTGCCTGGGGTATTGTGAGAGATATTGTGAACATGTTCTTTATAATAATTTTCCTTTTTATTGCTTTCGCGACCATCTTGCGAATAAAAGCCTATGAAGCAAGAGCTCTTCTTCCAACATTTATAATCTCTGTTCTTTTAGTGAATTTTTCCAAGATGATTTGTGGGATAATTATTGATGCTGGACAGATTCTGATGCTTACTTTTCTTTCGGCAACACCAACAAGTCAGGAAGGAGGAATTATTGGAGTGCTAACAGATGCGGCGAAACTTGGTAAGTTTTGGCAAACTTGGGGTAGTTTCTGGGAGTATTTTTGGAAGGCAGAGTTTGTTAGAACACTTGATGTTGCAGCTACAATGTGGTTTGGTGTCATTTTTGAGTTTATCATAGTTATTGTTCTTGCGGTAATGACAATCTTGCTCTTTTTCAGAATAATTATGCTTTGGATATTAGTAGCTATCTCTCCTTTGGTCTGGGGTTTACGAGTCCTTCCCTTTACGCAAGGTTATGCCAAGATGTGGTGGACACACTTTTTAAAATGGGTATTTTTTGCACCGATTATGGGGTTTTGCATTATGCTTGCTGTTTTGGTGGTAACAGGCGGTAATTTAGAAGCAAGCCCTGCAGATTATGATATAACTAATCAAGTTTCAGGTAGTGTTGGCGATAATGAGAAGCTACTTGATGAGCAACCTGGGCTTTCTGGAAAAGATAGAGGTGTATCAATATTCTCACAGGGATTTAGTGTTACTACTATTCTTAATTTCGTTTTTGTGTGTCTTCTTTTGTGGTCTGGGATTATGGTGGCGCAGTCAGCATCACTTGGGGCGGCAAGCGGAATAGTAGGCGCAGTTACGAAACATGGATTTATGCCAGTAAATTGGGCGAAAAGAGAAGGAGGATATTATGCTGGAAAAGCGGCTCGTGGTGTAGGAAGAGGAGTGGCTGGAGTATTAGGTAAAGCACCAGGACTTGGAGGCTTACAGAAAGTAGCTAGAAGGTCTGGAGCTTTGGAGCGGGAGAAAGATATGGCTAGGTATAAAAGTTATCAAGCATTGACTGGCAAAATGACTGCCGAGGAGGCTTTAGAGGAGATGTCTAGTACAAGTGGTATCAAGGCAAGTATAGCCGCTGCCTCAGCTTTAAAGAAAGGTAGTTTTGCTAAGGCAACTATAGATCAAGCAAGACAGGGATACCTTGCTCTTAAATCTCGAGGTTTTGTAGAAGAAGCGAAGGATTTAGAGGCTTCAAAGCCTGGTATTTTGCCAACTCTAGAGGACAGGAAAGGTGCTATATCAAGGGCAATAAAAAAGAAGAAGATTAATGATTGGGGCGTTGACGAAGTAGGTAACAGAGAGATCTTAGGGGAAATGATAAGTGGGATGAGTGGAAATAAACTTAATGATTGGTTTGATGATTTAACTGATGAGAATGTGAAAAAGACAAGTATAGAAACTTTGGAGAAGGTAGCTAAAGAAGAAAAAGATGAAGCTAAGAGACTGACATATATGGATCGTTTACTGGCGCTCTCGGGTAATCCAAGGAGATTAAGCGAGGCAGATCTTGGTAAAGTCCTTAGAAGTAACTCAAAAATAGCTACTAGAATTAAAGATGAAGGTGATAACTTTAATAAAGTTGGAGCAAGGGCTCGGCCAGATACGTTAAGTCTAACAGCTGTTAAAGAGCTTTCTGATTCGGCTAAGATGAAGATGTTTGAAGGAGCAGGAGGTGCTGAAAATTTTGCCTTATTTGAGAAAGCTGAAAAGAATGATGCCTTTAGTACAACATTTATTGACTATTTAGATGATCATCCTGATGTGAAGCAAAAGTATGAGGATTACAAGAAAAATAAGCAACTAGGCACAGCAACTTCAACTTAGAAAAAAAGCAAAGGAGTTCCTGCTGTTTCAAGATTCTTGAGAGAAAAAGGAAGAGGAGGATAGAGGGAGATTCTATGGAGATGAGTGGAAAGTTTTAGATATTTTATCTGTATTGAAAATATCTTAAATAAGAGTTTTAAATTATTTTGAATGGAAAGTCAATCAACAGACAGTCAAACAAATAATTCACCTGGAAATCAGAAAAAATTCCGTTTTGATGAAGCTTTTAAGAAAGCTCCTTCTCATGTTCAGAAGTTTATAAATTCAGATGAAAATAATGAAATAAGTAATAAGATAGCTGAGAAGTATGGTTTGTCTTTGAGTGAGAAATTAGGGATGAGTTGGGCTGCTACTCATACAATGTTAAAAAACATTCCTCTTTTAGATTTTCCTAGAGCCTTAAAAGAAAAGACTGGAATCGAAGACAATGAGAAAGTTAAAAAGATAGCTTTAGATATTGCGACTAAGAAATTTGCTCCTATCCGAGATTATCTGGAAGGAACTAAGGATTTGATTAGAAAATTAGGAGGAGATGTTTCTAGTCTGCCTCCGATTAAACCCGAGGTAGAGAGTGTAGAAAAGAGCAAGCCTACTGGAGGACAAGATACAAGTCAGACTCCATCTACCCCACAACGATCTCAAGGTGGTTTCAAGGTTGATTTTGAAAAAGAAGTAGAGGTTGATAGAGTAATTAAGGAACAAGACCTAGATCTTGCCATGGCAGATAGAAGGAAGTTGAGAAGCGCTGCTATTAATGCTTTAAAAAGAAAAGGAAGAATAGAGAAATCTGATATAGATGTTGTGGTTAAGGAAATGGAGGTAGGTATTGATAGTCAGGAAATAGAAGGGCTTTTGGCTGGGTTTTCTAATATTCAAGTTGGTGAAGGTGGGCAAGCTTTAGCACCTAAAATTGAAGAGAAGGAGCAAGAAGAGGTCGTTAGGAAAAGAGAAGAGGAGAGGAAACCAGAGTCGCAAGAGAAAAAACCCCAACCTTCTCAATCTATCCCACCAACTCCTATACCTAAAAAAGAACCTTTTCACATAAAACCTCAAAGTAAAAATTTAAATACATTAAAGGAGGAAAATAATATGCCAATAAAACCCTCGCAACCAAAAGATTTAGACTCTGATATTTCTTCAAAGGCAGGAGAGCCATTTTTTCAAAAACCAGCCCCACCTTCTAAGATTAACGAAGATTTAAGTTCTAATGTTTCTCCACAACATCAAGCACAAGCCCCAAAAAAGAAGATCCCTTTTCAAAAACCACAGAAGCAAAAACCTTCATTTTTTCCTCCTCAAAAAAGTGCTTTACCTAAAGATGATGAGGGTGAGTTAGTTGGGAAAGATGAAACAAAGGTGGATGATTTAGAATTGGATATTGAAAGAGCAGGAAAAGAGGTTGAAGGGGCAAAAAATAGATTGAGAGATTATCTTAGGAGACAAAGGGAAAGAGAAGTTCGGTTTAAAGAGAAAGAGAGGAAGTATGCGGAGAAGATTGGCAAACTCGAGTTGCAATTGTTTAATAGTGATACAGGAACTGAAAGAGCGCGAACTGAAGCCGAGAATTTAAAAAAGAAGCTAGGAGATTCTCGTGATGAGATAGGTAAAAAAGATAAAAAAATCTCTAATCTGCAGGTCCAATTGATTACTTTCCAGGAGGAAACTGGGCAAGCGAGAGAAGAAATTGAGAAATTAAAGAACAAATTAAGAGAGTTGATTGATCAGGGAAAGAAAGAAGATGCAGATTTTGAAGAGAGGAAGAAAAGACGGGAGAAGAGAATTTCAGATCTTGAACTTCAGCTATTTAATACCCAAGAAGAAGTTGATAGAATAAGGACAGATTCTGAAAAAGTAAGGAGGGCTTTACGAGCATCTCTTGAGGAGAAGCGACGGATTAAAGAAGAATATGATGCTCAAAAGGGAAGTTATAAAAAAAGAATTTCGGATCTTGAAGATCGATTGGTTAATGTGCAGACAAAAGTTGACGAAGCTGAAAAGATAAAAGGAAAACTTAAGGGTTTTCAGGAGCAAAAAGTAGGGGAGAAGGAGAGTAAACCATGGAAGTTTGACAGAGAGCAGATTAAGGAAAGAATTGCCATATTAGAGACCAGGCTGAATGCTACAAAGGTAGAAAACGAGAGATTGAAAGTAGCACTTAAAGAAGCTAGGGAAAAGTTGCAAAGACCTGAAAAGTTGAAAGAGGATTTTGGTAAAGAGAAAGATAGAATGTCTGAAGTTGAAAAAGAACCTATAAAGATTGTTGATGAAGAGAAAGAAGCCAAACTTTTGGGCTTACCTTCTAAAACTTACGCACCAAAGCCAGATTTTACTGAATCTAAACCCGAAGTTCCTCAAAAGATAAAACCAAAACTTGCCTTCCCAGAGAAATCGCAACTTGAGAAAAAGCCTATTTCAAAAGAGGATAAGAAAAGTTTTCCTTATCAACCTTCGAAAGCTGAACCTAAAACTCCTATACCTAGTAAGCCTCGAAAATTATCAGGGGAGCCAGAGATAGACCCTTATCTCAAAAAGAATCTAGATGTTATTTACTTGGAAGAAAATATTCTCAAGAAGGATGCTCTCGTATTAACAAGTCAAACTGTTGATCTGATCAGTAAATTGATTCAGAAATTAATTAAAGTCAGAAAAGGAAGTGGTGCAAGTAGGATTAGACAGGATGTGCTAAAGTATGTTAAGTGGAGAGAAGAGTATTTAAAGAAGAATAATAGAAAAGATTTGGCTGATAAAATCTCAGAAGTTTATGAAAAGGCTTTGGCAAAGCTTTATAGTTAGATGCGAGTCGTACCTAGAGCAATATATACAGAAATAAGATTTAGCACCACGGTCTGCAAATTTCTAATTTCTGAATTTCTAATTTCTTCAGCCGCAGCTGATCCGCCGAAGCATAGCGAAGGCGGAAATCAAATCCCAATGTCCAATGACAGAATGACCAATTATTTTTAGGTTTTAGGTGATAGGACTTACTTTCTATAACCTAAACCCTAATACCTAATCACCTAACTTCCTAATTTTTAATCTTGCATTTTTAGTTTTAAATTTACATTGCTTCGCACTTTACGCTTTTAGCTTTACGCTTCCATGCAACACCCAGTACCACAATTTATCGAAATAGAGGATAAAGTAATTGGTCCTCTTACTATCAAGCAGTTTATCTATCTCCTAGTTGGAGCAGGTGTTTTGTTTATTCTAAAACAGATTTCTTCTTTGCCTCTTTTTATCTTGGAAGTTTTGGTCATTGGCGGTTTCTTTGCAGCTTTGGCATTTTTGAAATTCAATGATAGACCCATGATTTATGCTGTTTTTAGTTTGGTTACATTTTTTAAAGATCCTACTTTTAGAGTCTGGAACCGCTCGCCTGAAATTAGGAGATCAAGTATTAGGACAAAGAAAGACAAAGATAAAAAGAAAGACACATATAGGGGTACAAGTGGTGAAAGAAAA
>PFNU01000094.1 GCA_002792135.1 bacterium (Candidatus Torokbacteria) CG_4_10_14_0_2_um_filter_35_8
ACAACCTCTGTCTTAAATACACCCCTACCACAGATGTTTTTTTAAACATAACGTAGATGATGGAAAAGACGTTGTAATGCAACGTCTTTACAATAATATTCTTAAATTCTAAAACAAAAAGACGAAGATCAAACTCCGTCTTTTTTAAATAATCTTAAATAAGTTTATTAACGAAAAGATTTATTTACTAACTCACAGCCTCAGGAGTATTTCCATATGCTCCCATATTAATTCTATTACCATTTGGTGCTGGCTCATTGGAGTAATCTGATAGTGGGTCTCCTGCATTTTTGCAGGGAGAATTAGGATCTAAATGATAAGCAGCATCCAAGTAGAGAGGATCAGCTGTGATATCAGTTATAGAAACAGCACAGCCGAAGTAATCACCTCCAGCATTATTCCAAACATCATTGTAGTTAAATGTTGGAACTGCTGGGACCCACCCATCACATTGAAAACCATGGAGTGCGCTTCCTGTAATAATATTATTCGTTGCAGTGACAGTTGCTGTGTCGTCTATTCTTACTCCTGATAATGCGCTTCCTACAATAGTGTTATTTTCTATTAGTACTATAGATCCTGCATCAGCCCCTATACCATAAGAACAATTGGTAAATACACAGTTTGTAATAGTGAGATCAACAGAATAGCAGGCGTAGATTCCATAACCACCATTTGTGACAGTTAGATTAGAAATACTTGTAGTAATTTTTGGATCTCCAGCATTAGGTGTTGTAAAGAGAAAAGGTGTGTTTCCTTGGCCATCGATAATAGTGGTAGAAGGACTTTCTCCTTCAATTGTGACCCCATCTTTCATATAAAGATAATTTTCATAATAAGTTCCAGCTTCAATGTGGATAGTGTCGCCTGATAGGGAAACACTAAGTGCATCTGATATGCTTCCAACATCTGTTGGGACATTGATAGTAATAGGAGTGGCTGGCCTTGTTATTTGCATATCGGTAATATTACTCCAAGGACCAAAACCATGAGCATTATAAGCCCGTACTCGGTAATAATACATTTTATTTAGTACAGTGTAGTGTCCTGAAATGGTGTTATGTGTATTAGTTATAGGGCCAAAGTTCACAGGGTTTCCAAAATTAGGGTCAGTATCTTCTTCCAAGTTATAACTTTCTGCATTAGGAATTAGATCCCAGGTAAGAATATAAGAAGTATTGGAAACAGCAGATACTCCAGGATCACTTAAGATGGGTGCAGGAAGTGCCGCTGATGAACGAAGAATTGCTTCAATACTGTTTTTTACATTGTCTGATACTGCACCTTCCCCTCCTATTATCTTTACATCCGTGACACTTGGACAATCTGGAAGATAACTTGAGATCTCTTGGGGAAGAGAGTTAGACCGGGTAAGAAACATAGGAGATTCCAGTTTGATTCCTAAGGTGCCACTAGCAAGAGCGTCTGGGAAAATTTCCCCAGTTGCAAATACTAGATTGGAAAGCTCTTGTGCATTAAAGAATGAAGAAGCAAGGCTTTTACTAGTCGCATATCTATTTTTTCCAGAATATCTGATAACATCAGTAGCATAACCCTCTAAAATATTTTTAATCCCACTAGATACAACACTTTCTCCACCAACAATAAAGACAGTAGATAGATTAGTAAGTTTTCCTATAAATTCTAGAGTTGAAGAAGAAAGAGAATTTCCCTGAACTAATACAAGAGGAGCATTACTCCGCCTTGCAGGAACAGATGCAGAAAGAGCATCGGGGAAATTAACGCCTGTTACTACAAAAATATTAGTAACAGATTCTGGGCTGTAGATTATTTCGGTTATTTTTACTGCAGTGTCAAAGCGGTCAATACCTGCGATTCTTGTTATATTGTATCCTTGGTTTATAAGAGCATTTTCAATATTTTTACTTATAGCACCTTCTCCTCCTAAGATATAGACATCAGAAACTGAAAGCCTTGTAAGTTCTTCAGTAACTTGTGGAGAAAGAGAATTAGTTGGTGTGAGAAGAAGAGGAGCAGATAGATAGTCTGCAAGAGCAATTCCTGCCAGAGCATCAGGATAATTTTCTCCTGTGGCAACCACTGCTGAAGTTGCACTTCCATACATTGATTTTGAAATCTCTTTTGCTGTCTCGTATCGGTCTTCTCCAAAGATTCGTACGATATTAATATCTGCTGCTTCTGGCTCAATTGTCGCTTCTACTTTGTTTACTACCAAGAAATTTAAAGCAACAAAAAGTAGGAAAAAACCTGCAAGGTTAATCCAAGAAGTTTTTTTAAGCTTAGGCATAGGTTTTTTTAGATAAAGTTTATTTTATTATTTATATAATAACACTTTTTGAAAATCGATCAAGGGGAGATTAAATTCAAAATTAAAAATGCAAAATTCAAAATTTAGGTACCAGGTACTAGGAACTAGTGGTCTAAAATCTCAAGCACCAACCGCTTTGGCGGAAAATTTCAAGCATCAAGTACCAAATCCCAAACAAGCACCAATTTCAAAATCTAAAATTCTAAACACGTATTACGTACCCAACAACTAGTTTTGAATTTTAAAAATTGAAACTTAGAATTTGTTTGTAATTTGAAATTTGAGGTTTGTGATTTTAAACTCATGATTCTTAATTCGTGATTCGTAATTCTTTTTTATTTTTTCAGCCCTAGGCTGATCCGCTGCGGTGGATATTTTTGAATTTTTAACCTTATGTCCTCCTTCGCTAAAGCTACGGAGGACATACTTCGCTTTCTAAGCCCGAAGGCAGAAGTATTAACAATGGTATGTGTTTATGGCTTGCCATACGAAGCTCGCCGCAGCGAGCGAAGTATGGACCTGAGGGGATTTGAACCCCTGACCTTCTGAATGCCATTCAGACGCTCTAGCCAGCTGAGCTACAAGCCCAAGGGATATGAATTAATAGTTCTGTGAGTACTAAATACAGTGGTTCAATTAGATTTATACCTAAAACTAAAAGTTGCAAATGTCCAATTTCCAAATTAAGAATGTCAAATCAAATCCCAATGACCAATGTCCAATGACAAAATGTTGGAAGATTTCTTTGAATTTTACGACGCCTTTGACCTAACGGGATCCTTCTCCTCCTCCGCCTGCGGGCTACGGAGGATCAGGATGACGTGGCATTTTTGGTCGTTGGCCATTTAGTCATTGGGTATTAATTTCCGCTCCGTCCGCCTCGGGCGGAACGGATCAGCCTGGGCTGAAGAAATTAGAAACTTGGGAATTAGAAATTAAAAAGCTGAGACTTAATCAAACATTTAATTACATCATTGGAATCACCTTTTCCTCTTTCTTTACTTCAAAAGAAACCTTGTCGTTTTCCTTTACCCCATTCTTTTCAAACCATCCTTGATTCATCTCTAAAGCATACATTGCTGGCTTTTCTGACAGATAACTTACATTAGAAAAAGGTTGCATGTCCTGAATTTGTAAGATGGCGCCATTTTCGCTAATAAAGGCAATACTCAAAAGTATTTTAGTATCTTTCATTGTAAAAGACCTTATTTCTTCTTTGTCAAAAATAAAAAGCATTCCAGAATTTTTATCTAGACTTTCATGATTGCTAAGACCTTTTACTCTTTCTTCCTCTGAATCTGCAATTTCAACTGTAATAGATTTATCTTTTACTAAGATAGTTTGTTTTTTTAAATTAGGACTTTCTTCTTTCTCTTTCTTTGGTCTAACAACCAACTGAGAATTATTCTGATCCTGCCTACTGTAGAAACTACACCAGTCAGAATAGGAAATAGCAAGAACCAAACCTAAACCTGCAAAGAAAAGAATCACTAGAAATAAAAGCCTGAAGGGTCTGCGTTCTTTGCCGCCTTTTTTAAATAAAGGCTTGTTTTCTTTTGTGTGCTTAGTGTTTCTAAATAGACTCTCCATAGTTTAGAAAATTAAAAATTCAAAATGCAAAATTCAAAAAATGTTTATTTTAACTTTAGATACCAGATTAAACTTCCGAATTTTATTTTTGATTTTTTAACTTTAATTTTTAAATTTTCTTGCCCCCGGTAGGAATCGAACCTACGCGCAAGGCTTAGGACGCCCATGCTCTATCCGCTGAGCTACGGGGGCTTAGATCTTGCTCATCAAATTTATATTAGAGAATATTTGAGGCTTTGTCCATCTATTAAACTAACTTAGCTTATACATAAAACCATTTCTGCTCCAAAACCAAAGGGGAGAATGCATATCAATGGGATGAATATTTGTTCCTTTCAAAATCTCCCGCCAGATTTTAGATATCTCTTCCTTTCTCATTTTTTCAGCGTCCTCTTCTGATATAATACCTAATCTAACAGATGCTTGCGTAACATGAGTGTCAGGAGCAATATCAATCCATCTTTTATTCTTCAAAGGCACGCCACCATATTTAACCATAACAAAACTCCAGTAATGAAAAATCTTAGGTCCAGATAAATATGGGGATCCTTTTTTAAAATCTTTCTGTATTAATTCCTGTAATTTTAGAAAGTCAAAATCAGCTAACTCAAATAGATGAGTTAAGGTCTGCCAGTTAAAATTTATAGTCTGAGAAATTCTTTTCCATGTATCAATATGTTTATTTGGTTGTAATGCAAGTTTGTATTTTAGAAGCTTACTTTGTAGATCATGCGTAGCCATTTTAGCTGATTCTGAAATTAAGAAAACTTTCCTAGTTTCTTTGTCTAGAAAAGTCTTCGTAGCAGCTTCCCTTAGAGAATAACTATTACGTTGGTAATTAAGACTCATCGGAAGAGTAAAATATACCAGTCTCAATTCTTTGTCTTTTACCTCAAAAGAAGGATGGCTATCTTCTGGCATCCTTGTATTGCCAAGTGATCCTTTCCTATAAGCCTCAATTAACTGGTAGCATTTGTTAATTATCTGGGTTTTTTTGATTCATCTATAAAGAATTATGATAAACAGATGGCTAGCAACAGATGATTAATATATGAAATCTATTAAGTCGGATAGATATATACTCTTTTTACCTCTATTAATTATACACCCAAAATCCCCCAAGATACACCCCAGAAAAAACTTTTAAAAACCTCTTGACCTTCCCTGTCAATTTTGCTAACATAAAAGTAGAGTAAAATAGATATAAACAAAAAACATATGCCTAAGAAATTATTGTCAAGTCTAGTATTCTCGCTAGTAGGTTTCTTAATGTTTAATAAATTTCCTGTTATTACTTTTGACGAAGGTGAAATTATTAGAATTGACGATACTGTTACACCGATAGAAGAATTTGAACAAGAGGATAGGACTAAAATCAGATCTGATATAAGAGCAATTGACCTCAGAAAAGAGGTAGACATTATGATAGAAATTGTCAGGCAGTTTCAACTTTCTACTTAAAAAGGAATAGCATAGGCTAAAAACGAAACTCCTCCAATATCCGACTAGCCTCTTACTTAAAGGAAAGGTAGTTTTATTTTCTTCATTAATTTTAAGTTTCTAAAATAACTTAAATTAAAAACAGCCTCTTTTCAGATAGAGACTGTTTTTGTTTTATTAAGAAAATTTAAATACTATTTCTATTTTAATCCTGAGTATATATCACTTTCTTTTAGCCTCTCAAACACATTCTTACTAAACTTTGTAAGAGTATTATATTTACTATCTATAAAATAAATCCCTAAAACTAAAGAAAGAGATATTGCTCCAAATATTAATACCTTTTTTAAGTCTTTAGTATTGCTGTAATCTTTATCTTTTTTCATATAAAAAAATTAAGAATCTGGAAATTAGCTTTTTAGCTTCTTAGCTTGTAGACAATGAAATTCTAAATCCGAATTTCTAAATCCTAAACAATATCTAAATTTCAGCCACGGCTGATCAGCCTGAGGATGACAAATAATCAAAATCCAAAACAAGTTATTTATAATTTTGTCAGCTCCAGACTTCATTCGCCCGTGGCGGACGGAGAGAACATTTTGATTTTTAATTATCATTTCCTAGTTGCCTAGTAGCCCCGGTAGCCTAATAACCTAACTCCATCTTACCAAGAACAAAAAAATTTGCAAAGAGCAAAGTTTGTAAAAACCTTAAGGATATCCTTGCCAAACTATAAAATCCTTCTTATACTTAGAATGCATCCTTATTATCTTAGTATTAGTAACATGGAAGATACAATTATTTTAGTGCAAATTGCTGTGGTAGTAGCTTTTCTGATCTGGCTTGTAATCCTCTCCTTAAAAATTCTACGATTATCTAGATTAGCAAAGGAATTTTTTGCAGGGAAAAAGGGCAAAGATTTAGAAGGAGTAATTAAGTCTCATTCTAAGAGAATCAAGGATGCAGAAACTGATATTAAAGACCTTTATACTTTAGAAAAAGATCTGGATAAAAAATCAGAGTTTTATATTCAAAAAGTAGGACTTGTAAAATACAATGCTTTTCCTGATAACGGTGGAGGAATAAGTTTTTCTCTTGCTCTTCTTAATGGACACGACGACGGCATTATCTTAACTAATATCTACAATCGTGGAGTGTCTCGAATTTATGCCAAGCCGATTAGAAAAGGAGAGTCTTCTATCCACCTTGCAGACGAAGAATTTGAAGCCTTGGAGCAGGCAAGAAAAAACAATTAAGAATTTTTAATTTTTAGTTTTAAACTTTCTTTATGGAAAACACAAATGATCTCTTAAACGCTAATGCTGCAGAAACAATCATAGGCTCTTCTGTTTCCATAGAAGGGGAGTTTAGATCTCAAAACAATGTGAGAATTGATGGACGGGTGGTTGGTTTGGTGGAAACAGAAAAAGATTTAGCCGTTGGAGAAACTGCTAAAATCAAAGCTAATATCAGAGCGGAAAACGCAGTAATAGCAGGAAAAGTAGAAGGAGACATTACTGTCCAAAACCAACTTGAAATTACTGAAACAGGAGAAGTACTTGGAGATATAAAAGCAAAGATAGTTGCTATTCAAGCAGGGGCTTTTTTCAATGGAAAGTGTGTCATGGGTGATGTAAAAGAAAGAGAAGAAACTCAAGAGCAACGGCAGCAAGGAGTATCAGGGTAGCAAGCTTAATAAATAGGAATTGAGAATCAAGAATTACGAATCACGAATTACGATTAGGAATTAGGAGGTTAGGAAGTTAGGAATTAGTCTGTAGAACTAGTTCTCCTAGTAGCCTTACACAATTCGTACAA
>PFNU01000080.1:0-832 GCA_002792135.1 bacterium (Candidatus Torokbacteria) CG_4_10_14_0_2_um_filter_35_8
AAACCGCCAGAAGAATCTCTCTTTCGAACCTTTAACCAGTAGGCATTTGCGTGAACTTCCAAATCACGGCAGGTTCGAAGAAGGAGGAGAGGAAATGGAAGACCAGAAGCTCTTGAGATTTGATCCAATCTCATCTTAACATATTTAATTCTTAGATCATTATTTCCAATAAGTTCTCCACCCTCACGAAGAAAAAGAGCAAGTTTCTTACTTACAGCTCGAGCAAAATAGGCTTCAATATCAAAGATTCTTTCAATCTCAACATGATTATAAGCAGGAGTTACCCACTCTGGCTTACTAAAAGAAGCATAGTATGTAAGTCCACGAGAAGTAACTTTCTCTTTATCAAAAGGAACAAGTCTTACGGCATCTTCTATAGACCTACTAACAACTTGTTGAATTGAAGGAATTTGAACGATCTTAATATTTTCAGTAGAAGTTCCTGATTTAAAAAGAACTCCTCTTAGTTTAGACCAAAAACTCATTGATTTCCAAGCTCCTCAATCCATTGACGAACTTTTGCAGCATCCGTATTAGACACTTTTCCAAGACAAGAGTCAACTGGTTTTGAAGCTTGACTAATAGAGGGAACATAGAAACCATCAATAGTTCTATCTTGATCTGAAGAATTATCTCTCTGTCGTACAACAAGATTTCCATCCTCAATAGTCAAAGAAATGTTCTGATCTGGAGAATCAAAATAATCTACAACATCAAGAACTTCCTCTTCTGTCATTGAAGAAGCAGTTGGACCACAAGAAACTCCTCCTTTCTGAACAGCTTTTATTAAGGCCCTCAAAATAGAAATATATTTCAGGAGATCTATTTTCTT
>PFNU01000080.1:977-1379 GCA_002792135.1 bacterium (Candidatus Torokbacteria) CG_4_10_14_0_2_um_filter_35_8
CTTTCTGTTTCATTGAGAAGCTTGTCTGTAAACTCCTCCATCTGTTGTTCTCTCTGCTCAATTTGCTTTTGGGCTGCTTGTTGTCTAGCACTAGAAGCAACATTTTGAGAAGTATTTGGAACAGTATTCGGAGTTACTCTTTCAGCAATTCGGAAAGCAGCACTTTGAGCAGCAGAAGTATTCTGTCTGGTCTGCTCTATTAAATGTCTAATTGATTCTATAACACATTTTATGGGGCCAATTCCTAATTCAACAATTGAGTCAAAGAGTCCTAAGGCACCAGAGAAGATTTCGCCCAGGAGATCTAAGGAGAGAGCAGAAGAGAAAACTTGAGTATCTATTGATATTCCCGTCTCTGTTCGATCTAAAATAAAAGAAATAACAAAGAGAAGTTTTCTAAGG
>PFNU01000061.1 GCA_002792135.1 bacterium (Candidatus Torokbacteria) CG_4_10_14_0_2_um_filter_35_8
AATTATGTCTTTCTGTGCTATTTCAGCTCTAAATGCAGATCCAAGCTCTTCTTTTTGATCTACTTGTATTTTTATTAAGTCTAAGGAGTGTTGGAGTTCTTGATTTTTTTCTTCTGAGAGGGATCTTTTGTTCTCTTGAAACAGCTTATTTATTGCTCCATATAAAGTTTCTAAAGATGGCAGTAGTTTTTGTATGGTCTTTTCTGATCTAATCTGTTTTTCTAGTTCTCTTTTATGTTTTGCTGATTCTAAAAGTTGTTTACTGTTCTCTGAGATGGTCTTTGCTTTTTGTCGCAGATATCCATCTACTTTCTTCTCAAAAGTCTGTGTGTCTTCGAGATCTATAAGAAGTAGTGGTACTATTTCGTTTTTTTCTATAAGGTTTGTTAGGATCCTCCTTTTTTCTTCCCAATCCTTATATTTTGGATCTTGTGTGTTAGGTTGTATCTTATCTAAATCAAATTTTCGTGTGTTTAGTCCTTGGATGTTTTCTTTGGTTTTTTCATTAGTATCTTTGCTGATATTGTTAATGTTTGCACGGTATTCTTCAATACGCGTTATTAATCCTAATCTTATTCTGTTTTTTTCACTTACTAATATATCTCTTTTCACTGGGTCGCGAGTCTCGGCTTTCTGTAGAGCATCTATTTCCTGCTTGAGTCTATCCCTGTGATTTGTCAGGTCTTCTAATTCTTTTTGAGCTTTTGCAATTTCATCTAGCTGTGTAAGCCCAAGGTTTCTTTCTATTTGCTCCTTCCATTTTCTATTTTTTTCACTGATTTTGATTTCTTCCTCGGTAGAGATTTCGGCTTCTTTTAAATCTTCATCAGCCTCAGAAGTTTCCTCTTTTGTTTTTTTACGAGCTTCTTCTAATACTTTTTCAAGTGATTCGATTTCTTCGTTAGTTTCTTGTATTGCTTCAGAATCTCTTGCTGGCATTAGTGATTTAAGATGTGTATGTTTTCTTTGGATGAGCCTTTTAAGTATTTTTACCTGTTCCTCTATATTAGTTATTTCTAAGATTTTTCTTACTTCTTCTGATGTTGCTTTTAGTATTTCTTGGACTTCTTCTTGAGGCTTTTCCTTTCTAGTTTTAACCTGTTTTTGAGTAGTAGGTTTTTCTGTTTCAATTTTTTGCTCTTCTCGAGCCCTTTCTTCAAGAGGGCTTTCATATAACCTTTTAAATTCCTGATATTCCTGAATTTTTCCTTCCTTTAATGCATCTTTCATTTGAACTAGTAATCGTACTCTTATTCTAGCGTCTTTAATTGCATTGATTGTGTCCTCGTCTTGTATTCTTCCTTCTCTTAATATTCGGAGGGTTTTTTGTTCTGTTTCGAGCCTTTCTTTTGTTTCTTCCATTGCAGTTCTTACGGGCTTTTTTAACTCTTCTTCTGCTAACTCTTCTGTTTTTTTCCACAGAGGTCCTTCGGAGATAAGATTATCTCCTTCAGAATTAGGATCAGAACCAAACTGTTCTCTTCCTCGAGGCATTTTTGTAAATTATAACTAGTAAGATATATTCGAGAAGAATATTTAGAGTTCTATTTTATTTCTTATTTTTACTTATTTTACCTACTTTTTCCTTTTTACTCTTATCTTTCTTCATCCTACCCTTTTTACCACCCTTAACCATTCCCTTGCCCTTTTTCTTCTTACCACTTTTACCAACCCCAAGCGCCTTCGACTTTTTCAAGATTTCTTCAAATCTTTCCACACGTCCTGCAGTATCGACGACCTTTTTTTGGCCAGTATATAGAGGGTGGCAAGCTGAGCAGATTTCGGTCGTCATATTTTGCCTTGTTGCACCTACTTTTATCACATTTCCACAAGTGCATTTTATAGTAGCGTTTTTGTAGTATTTTGGGTGAATATCTTTTTTCATAGTAAAATTTTAACTTAAGTTAACTACAATTCTTAGAAAAAGTATAGCATGAAAGCGTTTTTTGTACAATACTTCAGGGCAATACGAATAATGCGAATTAGATTCGAATGTCTGTACAAATATTGTTAGCTTGGCCGTAATACGTGCCTTGTAGGAATTACGTAGCACGTGCCTTGTAACTTTTTAAAGCCTTAAATCACTACCTACAAGTGCCCGTACTACGGCTAGTAACATTCATAATTCGCGATTCTTTTGTTTGATATAAATCCAAATTTAAGCTACTATCTTGTATAAACAGTATTAATATGATAGATTAATATTGCTTGTCAGCAGGACTGTTTTATTTATTAAATTATAATTATATTATGGTAGAAAACGCGAAAAATAGTGTTAAATCGGAAGAAAAGCCTGCTTTTAAAAAAGAGGAAGTCTTAGAAAAAAAAGCCCCATCTCTTTTAAATTTTCTCAAAGCAGGAGTTCACTTTGGGCATCATACTTCTCGTTGGCATCCTAAGATGGCAAAGTATATTTTTGCAAAAAGGCAGGGAATTCATGTAATAGATCTCGAGAAGACTCAGGAAGGACTTGATAAGGCAATGGATTTCTTAGGGAAGGTTGCAAAAGAGGGAAAGATAATCCTTTTTGTAGGCACTAAAAGTCAAATTAAAGATATTGTAAAAAAATATGCAGAAAAATGCGAGATGCCTTATATCGTAAGCAGATGGCTTGGTGGTACTTTTACTAATTTTACTACTATTAAAAAGCAAATTGATAAGTTAAAGGCTATAGAAAAAGAGAAAAAAGAAGGTGGTTTTGATAAATATACTAAAAAGGAAAGGTCAGAAAAAAATAAGGAAATAGAAAAACTCAATGTCTTCTATGGTGGAATTAAAGATTTGCCTGGACTTCCAGATGCAGTTTTAATAGTCGATGTAAAACATGAAGATATAGCAGTAGCAGAAGCACAAAAAAAGAGAGTTCCCATTGTGGCTTTGGTTGATACCAATAGTAATCCAGAAGGGATTGACTATATAGTGCCAGCAAATGATGATGCAGTATCTTCTGTAGATTTGGTCCTAGGATTTCTAGTCGATGCAATAAACACAGGAAAATAAAGATTCTTCAAAAAGATAGTCTTTAAATTAGGATATTTTAACCGGGTAGCTTCGAGCCCTTGCTCGGAGAATAACGAGAGCAAGGGCTCTCGTTTACCCCAAATTGAGAATGTAGTTTATTAAACAGATACCTTATGGGTTTCAATATCACAGCAGAAAAAATTGAAAGTCTTCGTACAAGAACGCAGGCAGGTGTAATCACCTGTAAAGAGGCACTTAAGGAAGCAGAAGGGGATGAAGATAGGGCAGTAGAAATTTTGAAAAAACAAGGAGCAGCACTAGTTTCTAAAAAAGCGGATAGAGAAGCGGAAGAAGGACTTATAGAAGCTTATGTGCATGGTAATGGGAAAATAGGAGTTTTGGTTGAAATTTTGTGTGAGACTGACTTTGTGGCAAGATCAAAAGAATTTAAAGAACTTTGTCATAATTTAGCCATGCAAATAGCCGCAATGAATCCTTTATATGTTTCTAGAGAGGATGTTTTAGAAAAAGAAATAGAAAAAAAGAAAGTAGAATACAGAAAAGAGTTTAAAAACGAGAAGAAGCCAAAAGAAGTAATTGATAAAATTGTACAAGGGAAAGTGGATAAATTTTATGAAGAGGTTTGCCTTCTAGAGCAAAGATATATCAAAACAGATGATGGTAGCGGACAAGGTAAAGAAAAAGTGAAAAATACAATAGAAGATGCTGTTAGTAAGCTTGGAGAGAATATTGAAGTAGGCCGCTTCATAAGATTTGAGATAGGGGAGTAAAATAGATTTTAACTTATAAGATGGTGAATTTTTAGAAGTGAAAAATGTGATTTATGGAAAAAAGTCAAATTTTTGGCATTCAAATATATCCTTGGGAGAAATCCCGGAAAGCCCTATCCTCTAAAAACTATAAAAAAGGTGATAAAATAGTCGTGAATTTAAATGCGGGTTTGGAGATAGGGGAGATTAAGTATGCTAGGGCTGTAGATAAGGAGAATAGGAAAGATGAAGAAGAGACTTATGAGGAAGAGTTAGTAATAGTAAGAAAAGCAACAAGTCAGGATTTAAATAAGATTTCTAATTATGAAAATAAGGAAAAGGAGGCATTAAATACCTGTAGAGACCTTATTAAGAAGCATAATCTTCCGATGAAGCTTGCAGGGGTACAGTTTTCTCTTGATGGATCAAGGATCATTTTTGCTTTTACTTCTGATGTAAGAGTTGATTTTAGGGAGCTTGTAAAGGATCTTTCTCGAAATTTCCAGAAATCAGTTCGGCTGCAACAGATAGGATCTCGTGATGAGGCGTCAACAGTGGGAGGTTTTGGAATGTGTGGGCGTCCTTTGTGCTGTGCTAGTTTCCTTTCTGAGATAAAAAGTATTAATACAGATATGGCAAGGATGCAGCAAATGGCACACAGGGGATCAGAGCGTATTACCGGTACTTGTGGAAGACTTATGTGCTGTCTTGCTTATGAAGAAGAAACATATAAAAGATTGTCTCATGGAATGCCAGGGTTAGGAGAAGAATTCGAGATAGATAGAGTGAAAGGGAAAGTTATTGCAAGAAATATTTTAAAAAGAGAAGTTACTCTAGAGAATGAGAAAGGGGAGACCACAAACGTAGTTATTCCTCGAGAGAAATGAGGCACTAGGTAGGCTCTAGTGATTCGGCTTATAGAGCCTCTTAACTTTTTAGCTTATATATAATATAAATTCTAGTATAATTTTCCTACAAGGCAATGTACTTACGTGGGACGTAAGTACGCGTCCCGTGGTGTGTAAGTACGGCACCGTGCCAAGTGCGTAATACGGTGCAAGCTAAAAAGCTACAAGCTAACTTTCTAAATATATATGAGTTTCTATGATATTTGGCCACAACTTACTACTATTATTGCTATTTCTGGGATAATTATTATTCTTTTGAGAAAACTCCCCAAAGTTTTGAGTATGGATGAAATACCTAGCAAAAGGGTTGATTTAGAAAGAAAGAAGATTATTAAAAGCGGTGATCAACAGGATAAAAAGGCAGATAGCTTCTCGAAATTCACTTCTTGCTTAAGGAGGTATTGGAAAAAGATAATTTTTACCTTAGGAAATTTAAAATCTAGAAAAAAGACTCTTCAAATAGGCACTACAAGATTTGAGTCTAGCAAACCTCTAAGTAAAATTTCTGAATTTAAGAAAAAGCAAGGGGGTGTAACTGCCAAAGAGAGTATAGATACCGTGAGTAAAGAAACAGGAAAACCAAGGCGAATCTTTAGTATAAGGAAGGCGGCTTTACTCGATAAAGTACGTAGAAAAATAACTTTGATAGAAAGAAGCAAAAGTAAGAGGCAAGAGCAGATTACATATCTTTTTAAAAAAGCCAAAGATCTAATCAAAGAAAAGAAGTTTTCTGATGTAGAGAAAGTGTTTATTGAAATTATTTGTTTGAATCCTAAAAATTCTAAAGCTTATAAAAAATTAGGAAAATTTTATCTTTATCGAGATAATTTTAAAGATGCAAGAGACTCTTTTAAGCAAGTAATAAAACTCGAGAAGTTTAATAGAAATTATTGGTTAAAACTTGGAGATGCTTTTGAAAAAATGGGAGATCTAAAAGGCGCATTAGATATTTATAAGAGGGCTTTTAAGATTAACAAGGATTTTATACAAGCTTACATCAGGGCTGCAGATATTTTAGAAAAATTAAAAGATAAGAAGAAAGCAATTTTTTATTATAAGGAGATAGTAGATCTGAATCCGAAAAGATTGGACATTTTCAGGAAAATAGCAGAGCTTAGCTTAGAAATAAAGGACAAAAATATTGCTCGAGAAAGTTTACAGAAAATATTGAATACAGATCCCAGCAATAGTTATGCTAGGGATAAATTAAGAGAGCTGAAAGGCGAAGAAAGAAGTGATATTGAAAGGAGATCTCGTGAAGAGTTTAAGAAAAAAAATGACAAAACCCTTTTTACTTAAAACTATAGTTAATGTATTATAGAAGAACAAAATTCTAAGTTCTAATATCTGAAAATTAGGCATTAATTATATAGATTAAGAATAAAATCCTAAATCCGAATTTCTAAATTCTAAAGCCCGTCCTACGGGGCACGTATTACGTGCCGGGCTAAACAAATTCTAATGACAAAAATTCAAAATTCTAAACAATAAGAACGCTTGGCTTAGTGTGTTTTGAATTTAAAAAATTAGGATTTTGAATTTGTTTTCAGCCTCAGGCTGATTGGCTGTGGCCAAAGTGTTTAGGATTTAGTGCTTAGAATCTTTTGAATACTATTTGACCCCATTTTCTATCACGGGTTTTATTTGTATAGTACTTCTAGAGTTATTAGAATGCGTTACTGCCAACATAGCTCAGTGGTAGAGCAGCTGTTTTGTAAACAGTCGGTCGGGGGTTCGAGTCCCTCTGTTGGCTCAAGGAAGCGTAAAGTGCAAAGTGAAAAGCTTAAAGCGTTTAGCTTGTAGTCCGCTTAAGGCGGATTAGCTTCTTAGCTTGTAAACGGTGGAATTAAAACTCCTACAAGCTAACATCCTAACCTCCTAATTCCTAAAAAAGGGTAGGTAATGCGAAGTGGTCAACCGCTGCAGACTGTAAATCTGCTGCCTTTATGGCTTCGGGGGTTCGAATCCCTCCCTGCCCAATATTTTATCCTCTTCTGCCTAAGTAGCTCAGCAGGTAGAGCAACTCCATGGTAAGGAGTAGGTCGTCGGTTCAAATCCGACCTTAGGCTTGAGAAAATTCAAAAATAAAAGTTAAAAAATCAAAAAATAGATATTAGGTTGTAGGGGGTAGGGAGTAGAAAGTAACTTGCTTCAACTGACCCCTAACCCCTAACTCCTAATCCCTAACTCATGTCCCAAGAGAATCTCATATTACTTTCGTGTACTAAATGTAGAAATATCAATTACCATACGCGAAGGAACAAGAAAACAAATCAAAAAAAATTAGAGCTTAAGAAATATTGTTCCACTTGTAGAAAACATACTTTGCATAAAGAGACTAGAGTAAGGAAAGGCAAATAGTTTTCAAATAGTTTTAAAGAATTAAGAATCACGAATTAAGGGAATTGAAATCCTAAATCCTAATGTCGAAATCCTAAACAAGCACTAATAACTAAAATCCAAAATTCGAAACAATAAGAACGCTCGGTTTAATATGTTTCGAATTTTGAAAATTAGAATTTAGATATTGTTTAGTGCTTAGGATTTTCTTAGGTCGTTGGTCATCCGCCGTGGCGGATTAGGATTTAATTGGAAATTGTTAATTGGACATTGAAAATTTACGCAAAAAGGGGTCTTGATGTAATGGTAGCATAACGGTCTCCAAAACCGTTTGTAGAGGTTCGAGTCCTCTAGACCCTGCATTGTGGCGGGCAGGCAAAACCGATAGTGGGGTTCTCGACTCCCTCCATCCCTATATAGTTCTTTTCGAAAGGCTTTCTATGAGGCCTTTTTTAGTTGAAAACTAAACTTGATTGTCATCTTGGTTTCTTCTATACTTAAAACTAAAGAAGGCGAGTATCTCATCCTTTTTGTTTCGAGTTTTCCTACTGTATTACAATCAAAAACCTATATATTAAATGTCTAACACTCTAAAGCAACTTGATAAAACCTTAAATAAGGAAGAGAGAGCTACAAAGTTAGTATGGTCTATAAAAACACGCTTCCTAGTTGCCAATGTTATTTTTGGTTTGGTGATTTTAGGTTGTGTATTAGGGCTAGACTATCCAATATGGACAATAGCTCTTCTCTGGATTTTAATGTTAGTTGCTAATTTTGTTGAAGGTTATTTTTATAAAAGAGGAAAGCTAATTTATACTCTGCCAGCTTTTGGATTGTTTCTAGATATTATTGCAATTAGTGCCCTTATTTATTTTACAGGAGGAATAGAAAGTCCTTTTGTTTTTCTTTATATAATTGAGGCAGTAGGAACCTGTATCCATATGGATAGGAAGACTGGAATTTTTATGTTAGTCTCCGAATGGTTAGTATTGATTTTAATATCTTTCTTGGAAAGATGGGGTTTTATAACACATATTGATGTTGGAATTTTCGGGCGGGGGGGTTTTAAGATATCAGATCTTAATTTTATCATTTTTATAGCGTTGAGTATGCTAGGATTTGGACTGATGGCTATCTATATGATAGGTTATGCTGCTGAGCAGACAAAGATTGTAGAGAAGCGGTTAAGGAAGTTAAATGAGAAATTATCTGAAGCAAATGCTCGTCTTAAGGAAATTTCGAAATTAAAATCAGATTTTATTTCTGTTACCTCGCACCAGCTAAGGACTCCACTTTCTGCTGTAAAGTGGGGTCTTAAGATAATTTTAGAAGGAGATGTGGGACAGATAAACCCAGAGCAGAAGGATTTATTAGACAAAACTTATCAAAGCAATGAGAGAATGATTATTCTTATTAATGATCTTTTGAATGTGTCTCGAATTGAAAGCGGTAGATTTGGTTATCGTTTTAAGAAAGGACAAATTGATAAAGTGATCAATCAGGCAGTAGAAGAACTGGAGCATGAAATAAAAACACGCAAAATTAAGTACTCTTTCAAAAAACCTTCTTTTGTACCTAAGGTTTTAATGGATTCTAAGAGAATGAGGCTTACAATTCAGAATCTAATAGAGAACGCAATCCGATACAATAAAGAAAAAGGTAAGATTGAGGTGGTAATTGAGGTTAATGAGAAAAACAGAGAGTTACTGTTAAGAATTAAAGATAGTGGGGTAGGGATTCCAGTTAGTCAGCAAAAACACATTTTTTCTAAATTTTTTAGAGCAAGTAATGTTATCAGAATGCAGACAGAGGGATCAGGCTTAGGACTTTTTATAGTAAAAAATATTATTGAAAGACATAAAGGAAAAATATGGTTCAAATCAGAGGAGGGGAAAGGAACTACTTTTTACATTTCTTTACCAGTAGCTGAATCTCAATTTGAAGAATTTATGGAAAAGTTTTAATATTCTAGTTAGGTAATTAAAATATTTAGTAGCTTCTTTATAAAAAACCAACATTATTAATAGATAAGGCAAAATATCTCTAATTTGTTATACTTATTGCACTTAATGTGACTTAAAATGATTACTACATCGACACTTAGTGATTTTATAAATTTTTTAGTCTGTCTTTTTTGTGCTTTAAAGCTTTATAGCCCCTTAGTACTAGAAGATAAAACCGGCGTTTTAGTAAAGTATTTTTTTAAGATGTTTTCTTTGCTTTCAGTACATTTCTTAATCTTAAGTATTGCTGAGTTTGTAGCTTTAAATAATCCTTGGCTTTTGGGTGTTGCTTATAATTTGAGCCATGTACCTTTCTTCTTTGCTCTGGGGTATTTAATAATGATTCCTATTCTAACAAGAAAGCCTCAAGCAAGTCCTTTTTTTAAAAACCTTGCCTTTTGGTTAGTGGGGGGTGGAGGGATTGTGATTGTAATATTTGGTCTTTTCAATTTAAATTATCCTCAAGTAAACCCCTTAACAGAAATCATAGAATGGAATATTAACCCTTGGGTAGGCGTGGCAATTTCTGCACTTTCTCTTCTGGTGCTGGCACCTACTATGATATTCTTTTTTGTAGGATATTTTGCATCAGAAAGTCCCAAGGCCAAAAGTCGTTCTTTGATTTTGGGAATAGCCAGTTTTGTTTTGATTGCAACAGCTGTAATTTACTATAACGCCTATACAGTACCACTTTATATTCTAGGAGAGCTTCTTTCTACTATGGGATTTTTTCTTGTGCTCTTGGGTGTTTATTATAAAGGGGAGTTTTCGATTGTGAAAACGATAGAGCTGTTAAGAAGTAGAAGGTCTTAAGCTTTAATAAGGGGTAATGCGAATAAATACGAATTATTTTAGATTTTAGGTTGTAGAGGTTTTAGTGAGTAGAGCTTCTTATCTTGGTAAACTTCAGATGTATCCTATTTATCTAAGCCCTAATACTTATTACCTAATTCCTAGATTTGTGGATTCATACTTCGTCAACATACTTGTGTATAATTTGCGTAAAAGTCCTAATATAAGTATATGTGATGCTTGTTGCTTTAAAATTATTTTTCGTGATATACTAACTTTGAGATAAAAATTTAATTGGAAAACTTATGAGCCCTAATCAAAAAAGCCACAACAAAAAGATTCTTATTATTGAGGACGAGGAAGCTCTTTCTCACGTTTTAGAAACTAAACTAAGGAAGGAGAAATATCAAGTATCTTTAGCTGAAGATGGAGAGCAAGGCCTTTTGAAGATAAGAGAAGAAAAACCAGATTTGATTTTACTTGATATTGTGATGCCAAAAATAGATGGTTTTCAAGTGATGGAGGAGATGAAGGAAGATAAAGAACTTAAAGATATCCCTGTAATGATTATTTCTAACTCAGGACAACCTGTAGAGATAGAAAAGGCAAAAGCTTTGGGTGCCGATGAGTTTCTCATCAAGACAGAGTTTGATCCTCAGGAAGTGATAGATAAGGTGCAGCATCTTTTAGGGAATGAGGAAGTAAGTGCTGATCCCAGTTCAAAAACTCAATTCATAGCAAATTCTATCCAACATCAAAAAAAACAGAAGGGGGAAGAAAATAGTGGTAGGCCAAAGAAAGGCCAAAAGACAATTCTTATTGTGGAAGATGACAAATTCTTACGTGATCTTTGTAAATTGAAGCTGACAAAAGAAGGCTTTCATGTTTCTTCTGCTGTTGATGGAGAAGAAGGGATGGGGAAAATCTCGGCTGAAAAACCTGATCTAGTACTTTTAGACATTGTACTTCCAGGCGTTGATGGTTTTCAAATTCTAGAGAGAGTAAAAGATAATCCAGACGAGAGTATTAAAAATATACCAGTGATTCTTTTAACTAATCTTGGACAAGAGTCAGATGTAGAGAAAGGACTTAAGTTGGGAGCACAAGACTATCTAATTAAAGCTCATTTTACCACTGACGAGATTGTACAAAAAGTGAGAGATATACTAGCAAAAAGTTCTTAAAGATCTTTTTCTAAAAAAGTAATTTAAAAGTCTTCTTAAAAAAACAAAATAAATCTGATTTGTTTAGAGTCTGGCGCGCGGACTTTTTGTATTTGCTGTAAGTAGGTTTCAAAGAGTATGTATAGTCTTTAATTATCGAAAGGGGGTGAATTATATTGGCAGAAGAAGTAAAAGAAAGCAGACTTAAGAAGTGGGGGCTTCCAATACTGGCGTGTATAATTTTAACAGGAGTGGTTATTTGGGGTATCAAAACGAAAGAAGGTAAGAAAGAAGACGAGGAAGCTCGAGAAGAAGAACAAAAGAAAGAAGAACAGGCCGAGAAAGAAAAAGAAGAAGAAGAGAAGAAAGAGGAAGAGAAGAAGGAAGATGGCGAAGTAGCGGGTGATGATGATAGTAATATTAAAGAACAGGACTGGTTTAAAAAAGGTGAGAAAATAAAATTTGATGGTGCTTCTTGGAAAAAGGCTTCTCGTACTGAGTTTTTATCGGATGATGAGGTAGAGAGAAAAGGATCTTACAAGGGTGTTCCTTTGTTTATTAAGGCAGGCGACATGCGACCTTATGGTGCTATTTATATAAAGATTGATGAAGACGAGTATCAAGTTTATGAAAATAACTATTCCGAAGGTTTTGGTCTGATTAATACGGAGGATATTTCTTAAGGAGTTCTTAAAGCCGTAATGCGGGCAAAAGAATTTTTCTTTTTTAGCTTCGGAGATTTAGAGTTCTTTTGGTTCTTGTGAGGGTAATGTTTAAGTTTAGTTTAGCAAGCTTAGTCTTGATGGGAAGTATTTTATCTTAAGAAAAGTTTTTTAGCCCTTTTAAATTAAAAACAAAAAACCCATTTTGCAAATAAGAAACTTATGATACAAAATACACCGGGCGATCTTCTATCTAAAGATGGATCGGTTAAAGTTTATTACCCCGGTGTTTTTGGTAAATTATGCTTCTTGTCTAGAAATTATATACACAATTTTTAAAGCAAGATAGTATAAATAAAATATAGAAAAAATGCCTGACAAACTTCTCTTTAATTATTATAATAAGATCTCTGAGAGGATTCTGCCTTTTCTTTCTCATCGTAAGGTAGCTCTAGCACAGTATTTTGATCATGCAAGAGTTTATAGAAGGCATGCAGGATATAAAAAAGAGTGGATCTATATTGAAAACAAAGAGGAACTTATGCACTGGGCAGGCATGCATACGTGGGGATTTTTTCCACACATAAGAGGTGATCAAGATCTTTGGTTTGTTATGGATATTGATTCCCGAAAGGTTCCTTTAGAATTGTGCAAAATCGTTGTTCATTATATGGCAGAAGTTTTGGAAGAGCTAAGAATTAAATATCTATTAAAATTTTCCGGTAAAAATGGTTTTCATTTCTTATGGAAATTTACCAAGACTACTGGCAAAAAAGAGAATTGTAATATAGTTGGGGAAAACAATAAGATTAGTATTGAAGCTAGAAAATTAGATATTTGGATTTTTGAAAGAAATATTATAAGTTATTTACAAAGAGAGGTTGAGAAAAGACTTCAGCAATCTAAGGAGAAAGATTTATTTTATAGATATATTCCCAAAAAAGACCCTATTACAGAGAGAAATGCTATAGACAGTGAAGCGCAGAAGTCAATTTTGATTGATGAATTAATATTGAAGAATAAGGCTACAATTAGGGCTCCTTTTAGTCTTCATTTTTCTTCTAAGTTAGTTTCAATTCCTTTTAATATTAAATACTTAGATAAATTTAATCCCAAGAAGAATGCTGATCCTCAGAAGGTAATGAAAGAGAAAGTAAAATTTGAAATACCGAACAATAAAATTGAACTCTTTAAATTTGCAATATAAAAATTTCAAAACGAAAATTTTATAAAAGATTTAATAACATTTAAACTCTTAAAATTATGTTGAATTCTAAAACTAGAAATGATAAAAATAAAGAGGTTGCTGAAAGAAAGACGCCCAAGATTAAAAAAGATACTAAAAATTTTGTAGGAAAGACCATGAAGCTTTCTACTGCTGCGTTTTCTTTAGTTGCAGCTCTTGCTTGGAACGAATTTGTGAAAACACTGGTTTCTACTTATATAAAAAAAGGAAAAGATGTTTGGTCACTTTTAATTTATGCTCTTCTTATGACTTTTGTCGCGGTTTTCGTAAGCACAAGAGCTGAAAATGTAGAAAGGAAGTTGGGAGTAAAGAAAAGAAAAAAGTAAAAAATAAGAAAGATAAAAAGCCTCAAGATAAAAATAAAACTTCTCCAAAGTTTTAGATAAGGAGAAGTTTTTTATAAATGCGTAATTGATTACCTTTACTCTAATTTATCTTTCCTTTTGATAGACTTGATAGCATATCGAATTATTAGAAGAATAATAGATACTATAAGTACAGCGATTATTAAAATTATGATATCAGCACCTGTTTTAGCTTCTAGTACTTTACCACCCTCTCCGCCCTCTCCAGAAGGTCCAGCATGGTCTCCTTCTACTTCGCCTGCATTGAATCTGAAGATTACATCAAAGACAGTATCTGAGCTTTGATATTCTTCTCCTGCACCTATATCCATACATCCTGAAAATTGTACTATTGTATTCTCTCCTGGCCCTAGAACTGCAAGTAATATTGTTTCGTCGATAGGAGGATAATCAAAAGTATAAAATCCGGAAAGATAATTTTCATAAATAGTAGAGCTGCCTTCGGAAATTTTAAGTTTTATGACATCAGAAAGGGGAGGCGTATATGATCCAGTGCTATAATTATAGTTATAATAGGTTCTTCCTGGAATTTTTGGCTGGGTTCCAACCTCATAAGTTTTATCAGAGCTTGTATTGCTAATAGTTACATTTTTTACCACACACTGCCCCGGAGCAAAATTAGTCTCATAAAAAATAGACCCTGACCAAGGATACTCTATTATTACGTCTCCTGCCGTATAGGTTTCAGCACAAGTAGTTTCTATAGGTTCTACCAATATGTAGAGTCCTCCTAAAATTACTAATGTAAGAATAACAGAAAGACCTCCTGTTCTGATGCTCTTCTTGATTTGGCTCATTCTTCGTTTTTGTACAAGAGTAAAATTCAGTATTAGAGATAGTTTCTTTGGTATGTTCAGGGTTATTTATTGAATTTCTTCTGTGTTAATATTCTCGATATCTTGCTGTTTTGTTGTATTTCCTATTTCTGGATTTATCTGGTTAGCACTTGGTTTTGTTACTGGTGTTTGAGGAGTTTTTGCGCCTTCTTCTTGAGTTTGGGTATTAGAGCTATTAAAATTTCCTGTATCTTGAGTACTATTATTCTGATTTTGTCCGTTGGAATTTGCCTGGTTATCTATGGGAGGATTATTGTCGTTGTTATTATTCCCACTATCTATCGAACTATTATCTTTTCCTTGCTTTGGCAGAGCTGCCACAGTCGTGATTTCCACCTCTTCGGAGGAGCTTTTATCTTCCGTCTGATATTTAACGGTAACAGTATAAGTATAATTATAAATTTGCCAGTCTTCTGTAAGTTCGTCTTTAAAGATGTTCTCATCTAATGCTGCTACTTTTCCTCTAAGCTCAGATACTTTCTCTTCCTTTTCCTCTTGGGTATCAGGATCTATTTTTATAATTTTGTAATGCCGATAGATTTCGTATTCTTCTATTTCTAGTTTTGAATTTGGATCAATTATCGGATCTTCCCAGGTAATTTCTGCAACAGCCGTTCCTTCTTCTAAAGTTACCTTAACGTTTTCTGGCGCAGGAAGAGGACTATTAGTATCTACTGGATTTTCGTCAGGATTCTGGGAAGTGTTATCCTGGTTATCTTGTGGGTCTTTTCCTATATTATCATCTTTTGCGGTGTCTTCTTCATCTTGGTTTTGTGAATTTCCAGATGTATTTGTATCTTCGGTATTACTATCTATCTCTTGCGCTGGTGGGGTCAAACTAGCGGAGTGAGGATTAGTACCAGGATTTGGAGTAGTAAGTTCTACAAAATCACTTGGCTGATCAGTATCATAACCTTTGGGTGAGCGGGCAAGGGAGTGTCCTTCTAAAACATCAGGGCAGGCAGGATTCCAAATATCTGTGTTATTTCCATAACCCATTTGATCTACCATTCTTCCTGTAGAATCTCGAAGAGTTACAGCATCACCGTTGTTATTCAACCCCGAACCAATAGTAGATCCTAATTCAATGAGAAGGGTATCCATAGGAATACTCCATAAAGGCCAAGTACTTGAATTTTTAGACAAAACTGCAAATTTATATGGACCCAGATAAGTATCGGTACTTGCGATTATAGTACTGCTTGTCGCATCGCTTATAGTCCAGCCATTTAAATTAACTATAAAGTTAGTAGGATTATATAGTTCCACCCATTCATTGGTTCCTTCTTTTTCGCCATTTGCACCTACAACGTCGTAATATACTTCATTAATAGCTAAACGCTCCCATCTTGATGTTGCAAAAGTGTTACTCGGTACTGGTTTTTCGGTCGTAGAAAAAGAGAGAGTATCGTCCATAGCTAAACTAAACACACTAACTATCAGTAATATTGTAAATATTTTTAAAATAATTTTTTTCATTTATTTTGTGGTTTACTATTTTTTATTTTTTTCTTCTGTTTTATTTTTTCCCATTCATTTTTAATATTTAGAATCTCGCTAAAAATAATAATCGTTCCTGGAACAATGATTAAAATAATAAGTCCTGTTGGAGTCTTAGCATAACCCACAGGATAACCAATATAAGGAACAACATAAATTACTTTTCCTATCACTTGATCTGGATCAACTGCTGGTGAGTCTTCAGATGGATTATCATCTCCTTTAGTGATGTATTTAGTGCGATCCTCTTCTGTCTTTCTTATTTCTATAATACGGTGGGTAATTGTTTGGTCTTTGTTTATGGAATTTCTATAAGTAATGGTGTCTTGCTCTTTGTACTCTTCTTGAGCTTCTGTAACTACTATAGCTCCTGTATCAAATACTGGTTTCATAGAGCCTGATCTAACCACAAATAGAGAATAATTTTTCTTAGGAATAGGAAATTTAGTAAAGATTGTAATTAAAGCAAGTAAAACTAGAGCTATTATTAAAAGATAGTAGATAACGTTGCCAAATAATTTTAATATTTTAATAAAGGAAGATTTTTTGTCTGGTTTAGCTTTTGTTTGATCTTCTTTACTTTTGATAACTTCTTCCATAAATAATTTTATGTTTTTTAAATCGTAGTTTTTGCTTCTTTTCTCCCGCCTCGGCATAAAACACAAGGCGGGAGTATTTATATTTTAAAGAAGCAAAAGGTTTTATTTCGATTTCGGTGAGTCTTACGGAGTTACTATCGTTCCATCAAAGAGCCCAATCCAATCAAAGAATTTATCTTGCATTGTATCTGGAGTATTAGGATCCATAGTCCAATTAAATCGGATAAATGCTACTTCATCAGGATCAAGAGTACCGAAGTTATAAGTATGACCCCACATGTCTGAGAAAATACCATTATATGACATTACTACTGCTCCAGTAGTATGTTGTACTCTTTCGACAGTAAGGTTGATATAATCTCCTAGGCCGTCTTTGACTCCATCAACGGTTCCATTTCCTGGATTCCATTGTCTTCCGGCAGCTTCCCAACCACTATCATTAACAGGATCTATGTGGTCGCCGCCTGGCATTGAACCATCTAGTGGCTCCCATGTTTCATATTGGTATTTCTTCTCTGGATTCATTTCTAAAGTAAGATCTAGAGTATAGTCACCTGCATTTCCTACTGAAAGAATATCATTATTTGGCCACCCAGTAGCACTCCAGTTAGGATAAATTAGAGTATAGTCAATAGGAGAAGAGAGTCCATCATACCAACCATTTGCAGTAGTCCAATCTCCTGTAGTACCTCCTGGACCTTCATAATTCCAAATTTTACCACTAGCGCCATAGGTAGCATCATCACCATTATCATAAGGAGCAGAAGGCTCATCATCATATTTAAGAGAAGTTCTTGGTTCAGCGTTTGATTGACCACTATTAACTATAGCTCCGTCTTGGTTAGGCTTTCCGTTCCAAGTATATGTAAATGTTGTTTCTGTAACATCACTATCTGGGCGATCATGATCGTCGTAGAAAATCTTGAGATCTACATTCCCTGTTGCGAAAGTATTATTTCCTATAGGAGCTTCGTCTGCCCATAGGGCAGCAGTTGCTGTGCTAGCTAATGTTGCAATGACAGCAATTGTGAATAGACTTTTAAGAATTTTCATTTTGTTCGTTTCACCCCCTTTTCATAAATTAGAAATAAAGTTTACTTTAGTTAAGCTTGCCTTAGGCTCTTTTGAAACCCCCTCCTTTTAAAAGGCTTTTAGCCCCTTTCTCACTAGAGTGAGAAGCTAGGGGAAACCACTAAAGTTTTCGACCTTAAGTATTAAGTTTAAAGTTAAAAGTTTAAAATTCAAAAAGATGTCGTTTCATTTAACTTGGTTTTCTAAGTATTGTCGGTGAGTAATTTTCCATAAAGAAATTCTTTTTTCCAAGACCAAAAAAGCACTCTTTGTAATATCTAAAGAATGCCCTCAAGTTTCATCGTCAATATCTTTGCCCACCACCAATAATTATAAAAGCAGACTCGCTTTGTCATTTCATACTTTTTATGATTCTTTTCTTTTAAATTATAGCAACAATTAATAGTAGTCAAGTAGAGCTATCTGTGGATAAGTTTGATCTTTCTTTGCCTGCGATGGAGAGGATGGGTTGTAAAGTCGTTTTAAAACAAAACCCCCAGCTTTTTTATAAAGACTGAGAGTTTTGTTAATGATAATTTTATTTAGGTTTTTTATGCCCTGTTTTTGATTATTCTGATCGCGGTAACTACTGCTGTTGTGGTTAGAGCTGTAATGAGAATAATAATGAAAATGTTAGTACCAGTTACAGCAGCCATTCGTCCACGCTTAAGAGTAGTTTGTTCTTCATCTTCGTTATTATCTAGATCAGAGTCGTAATTAGAATTCTTGATTAGTACTTTATTAGTAATCACAGTTTCTCCGTAAGGAATGTCGTTGTTTACTCTAACATTGATAGTAATCTTCCCGCCTTTTCCTGGTTCAAGATTCCCAATAGTCCAAGTTATAGTGCGGCTTGTCTCGTTGTAAGTATAAGGAACTTGAGGATCAGATGATACAGAGACAAATGTTATATATGCTGGAAAAGTATCTATTATAACCACATCTTCTGCTGTAATTTCCCCTACATTTTTATAAGTAATAATGTAGCTATATTCTTCACCAGCTGATACTGGGTCTTGGCTATCAGTTTTAGTAACAGAAACATCAGGAAGATCTTCGTCTTCGATTATAGTAATATCGTCATCGTAGTTATTGTCAGGATTATTATCGTATGTATCTGTCTCAATAACAACAAAGTTTTCAATGACCGTTCCATCTTCAGCGTTGTCATTAATTGTAACCACAATGTCGAAAGATCCTTCTTCACCTGGCTCCAAGTTTCCAATTTCCCAGTAGTAAATAATATCTTCAATTATACTAGGAGTTATGCCAGAAGTATCAGATACATAAGTGACATAAGGATCGCCTGTTTCTTCAGAGTAGGGAAGGATATCGGTTATAATGACGTTTTCTGCTGTGATGCTACCTTGATTTCTATAGTTAATAGTATAAGTTAGAGTTTCACCAGGTCTTGCAGTATCAACGCCGTCATCTTTTTCGATTAGAACATCACAATAACTTTCATCAACAAGGATGATTATTTCATCTCCGAAAACGTTGCGAAGATCCATATCACCACTTTCTGGCCACTCGCTAGGCTCTTTTACTTCTACTTCAAATGAGACTTCTATAAAATTATGAGCGTTAATATTCATCTCAGGCCACCAGCTAATTGTCTTATTATCAGGGTTATATGATCCATTAGTAGGATCGATATTAAATGGTTCAGAACCATAATCTACAATATCTTCAAGAGAATCTGCTATTGCGTAGAAATAATCAATATCACCATTGTTTGTTACCCTAAGAGTATATCTTATAATATCAAAAGGATCAGCTTTTCCATCATTATCACTATCTTCGATAAATTGATAACTCTTATTTAATTGAATTTGCGGTTCACTAACTTCTACAGTAGTAATATCATCATCGTAATTATCATCATAATTAGATTCTTCAGAGATAGTATTGATTTCCACAAGGTTTTCTAAGACAGTACCATCTGGAGTATTTTCTGGTACTCGGACGGTAACAGTTACCATACCACTATCACCAGGATTTAAAGAATTGTCTAAATCCCATTGAACAACTTGGTTATCGTAGATTCCATTATCTGATGCTTCAATGAAAATGACATTTTCTGGAAGGGTGTCGCGAATTGATACGCCTTCTGCAATAGCATCTCCATTATTTTCATAATTAATTATGTAGGTAAGTTGAGCTCCTGGAGCTACAGTGGTTTCTCCATCGTCTTTTTCAATAGTAAGGTTAGGTAAGCTAGGTTGTTCTATAACTACAGTAGTATGATCCTCAGCGTGGTTATCGGAAGTTGTAGTTTCAGCAGTTGAAGTTGTGATGTCAACTTGGTTATGAAGATCAAAACCATTCGGCGCATCACCTGTTACTTGAACTCTGAATTCTAAAGTAGCAAAAGTATTAGGATTAACTGTGCCTAAGTTCCAAGTGATTTTGTGGGTAGTGCTGTCATAAGTTCCAGCATTTGTAATAGATGCTTCATCAACAACTATATAGATTGGAAGAGTGTCTGTTACCACAACATTATCTGCGAGTATATTAGTAGTGTTGGAATATGTAACTTGATAATTAAGATACTCAAGTGGATGTATAGTATTAGTGTTATCGGTTTTTGTAATAGAAAGGTTAGTAAGAAATGCTTCTAATAAAATAGCTTGAACATATTCAGGATCCACACTTTCTGTAGTGTGGGTGTACTCAGGATCCATCCCGCTAGGATCAACTCCGGTATATATCGCATAATGGTCAGCTTGGAATTCATAATCTCCTGCTTCCATATCTATAGTTGCTACATTATCTACAAAACGGGAAACTTCAGGAGCGCCAGCAATATCATAACCATCTTCAGTAAGGTAAAGCTGAGTCCAATTAACATCGCCACTTCTTCTATGATTAAGATAGAATCTTTCTTTGTACTGTGGTGTACTTCCAATATTATGGCTATCGATAATCCAACCCAATCCTACTTGATATCTGCCAGACTGTGTTGTAGTAAGAGTAGTCTGATTTTCGGATTTCCATCCTGGATAGCCATGAGCTAAAATCGCTTTTGTCCCATAATTAACAATAGGGAAATCAGCACGAATAGGATCAGCAGCATGGACAATGTACTCTGGCTTAGGAAGGTTTTGAATACCAAAAGTTCCCATAAGCATTGCTAGGATAATAATCACTAGAGGTGTCTTGTGAGCTAACTTAGATAGTTGCTTTTTGTTCATAAGATTTAGATTAATACTCTTAACTTTAGTTAATATTGTTAAAAATAAATAAAAAACCATTTTATTTAAGACCGAGAAGAATACCACATTATGCAATAGATGTCAAGAGTCTCTGGGTGTTTTTGCCTATTTAAAGCGGTAAAGCAGAGCTAGATCATTTAATTTTTGAAAGTTGAAACTTAGTTTTTTTAGCAAATTCAATTTTTTAATATGTAATTTGTGTTTGCTTTCCAGTTAGATTTTTTTAAATACTAAAAAGCCCCAATTGCACTTAGTTACAATTGGGGCTTTTAAAGAAGAGGAAGAAACCCTCTAGGCTTTTTTGCTCCTTAAGTTAGCTGGAGCTTTAAGATACATCCTGTCACATTTTTTTATAGTTAAAATATTTATTTAGGAGGTTAGGAATTAGGAAGCTAGCTTTTTAGGTAGATTTTTTTGAATATCAGGTACTGTATCTTCTAAAGTTTTTAAGAAAATAAGAGATATAATAGAGAAAAGAGTGATAGTTAAGATAGCCATTACAAGACGAGGATCTTCTCCTAGAAGACTGCCAAATATTGATATAAGCTCTGTTTCTTTTTTATTTTCCGGATTTTTGCTACCTTTATCTGAATTTTCTAAATAAAAAGCCTCTGCAGGTAGATTAATTTCTTGAGATGCAATATTACCGGCAAGATCTTTAGCTCCTATTTTAATAGTAGGTTTTTTGGTAGTTGGCAATTCTTCTTTTAAGACCCCGAGCTTATAAAGAGACTTGCTGTTTACTTTAGTTCCGGTGGTGTTTTCTTCTCCATTTTCATACCAGATACTAGATGGATCTCCGCCGACCTCTATATAGAGATTCCATTTGTCTAAATTATCAAAAGAGGGGATAAACAGAAGCTTTGAATCATAAATTATAGGAGGGTCAGTGTCAATTGTAAAATTGATTTTATCTGAAGACTTACTCTTATTCTTTCCTGAAATTCCATAAGCTACAATATCGTGAGGTCCATCTTTCAAAGTATTTTTAAGAATGAAAGAAAAATTGCCTTTACTTCCTACTTTTACTTCTTCTCTAATTTCATTATCAATTATGATTTGGACAGTAGTGTTAGGAGATGCAGTACCTACTATATAAGGTCTTTCAGAGTTTATAAAAGCATTCTCTTTTAGTGATGTAATCTTAGGAACTATAGGCTGAATGTTTGTCTGGGTTTGAGAATTTGGTTTATTTGCGGAGGTGTTTTGATAAGCGTAATTTTTACTACTCTTTTCTGGAGCTGGGTTTTCCGATGTGTTTTTTGGAGGAGAAGATTTCTTAGTAGATTTTCTTGGGCTAGTACTGTAGTAAGTGCTGCCGAACATCTGGGCTATGACAGTTGTATTTCTTCCTTTAAAATTACCTGAGACTACAGAAATTCCAATATCTTTGTAATGAGAATTCAAAATATTAGCTCTGTGTCCTGAGCTTGCCATCCAAGCTTTATGAACCGCAGTAGTGCTTATAAAATCTATTGCCAAATTTTCTCCAGCATAAATATAACTATATCCCGCATGTTTAATCCAATACCAAGGAGATATTCCTTCTGGAGAAGTGTGAGCAAAGTATTCGTACTTTAGCATATCTTGGGCTTTTGCATAAGCTGCTGAATTTAGCTTGGAGTCTACCCTTAGAGCGGAGAGCTCTCTCTTTCTTCTTTCACTGTTGGTAAGACTTATTAGACTAGATCCTGAAATAGAGGCCGTTTTATAGGATGCTATTTCTAGCTCTTGTATTTCTAGTCTTTGTATTTCATCTAACCCATTAGTTACTACTATTATTTCTTGATGATCTGTACCAGCTTCAATTATCGATCCTTCAGTTGTTTCAGTAGAAAAAAGATAATTTGAGATAACTAAAAAACTTGTAGTTAGAAATATTAAGCCACAAGTAGTAAGTATCTTTTTATAGGTTTTGACTTTTGGACTTCTCTGATACGATAAAAAAATCCTTTTTTGTTTTTGTTTACTAATAGGTTTTTAAGTTTAATTTTTGTTTTTGCTTTTTGGTATAAGCCTTTATTTGTTTTAAACTTATACCTTTTGAAGGTTTTTTATTCTTTTATTCTCTCGATTTTTAACATTTGTATTATAGCATGAAATAGCCCCTTTTGTAAAGAGTTTGGCGTATAACTTACCTTTATTAAGCCTTACTTTTCGACAACTACTGTCCATCCTCCCTCGAAATCATATGCTTTTTTGAGTATTTTGGGATCATATTTATAATTTTGTCCTCTTTTGGTTCCAGGATCATTGGTAATGATTTTTCCTGATTTGTCATAACCTATTGCAACAAGCATATGATAACCAGGATGATGATAATAGGGGTTTTGTAGAAGTTTTGCTCTAGCAGGAATAATTACTGGATTTCCTTTTGATAACTCTTTCTTAATATTGATAGTTTGAGTATTATGGATTACTTTGATATTTTTGTATCCGTAATATTTTTTAATAAATTTTACAAAATCTTTTTCGTATAGATCTTTATGTCTACCAAAAATCTTCATCTGTGACGCAACCATCTCCTTAATTTCTTTATCTGCAAGATCTCTAGGAATAAAATTATCTTTGAATTTTTTGCCAGAAAGATAGTAATGCACTATTAATAAAGCTGCTTCTTCACAAGCGTTTTCATGAAGATAGTCCCATTGTGCAAAAGGTGCCTGACAAGTGTAGGGTGCGGGAAGAAAAACTGTCTTTTTTAGAGGTTGCTCTTTTGGTGGTGTCTCTTCTTTTTCGGAAGCGGTCTTTTCTACTGCTTCATCCTCAGTTTTTACTTCTATAATATCTCTTTTAATCACTAATTCTGTCTGAAGATGGGGATCAATACTTTTTTCAATACTAAAAGCCCGGTATACAATACCAGCACTAATAATGATCATAATTGCGAAAAAGAGAAATGTTTTTGTTTTAGGGTTGATATGCTTTTTTCATAAGGTTGTTGTATTTTCTTAGTTATTAGAAAATGATTTACTTTTATGAACAATAAATTCCAAACTTTTTATTCTTGTTTTAAATTTTGAATTTTGCCAGCCCTAGGCTGATCCGCCTTGGGAGGACATTTTTAATTTATTTTCATGGATACTTAATCCTACCAAGAACGGGGGATAGTAGCAAACAATAAAAGCAATTTAATTCTTATTTTTAATTATTTTTGATTTTTGATTTTTAAATTTTGAATTTTTATCCATTTGTCTTGCAAATTCTCTTGTGCTAAAATTCAGCCATGAATATTAGGTGTTAGATTGCAGGGGGGTAGGTGATAGGTGATAATTTTCTACAGCCCATTCCCTAATTCCTGACCCTCTAAATTCCATATTCTAAATTCTTGATTCTTAGATAATGACTTACCAAGGACTTATAAAAAACTTAGTAAGAGAGGGGTATTTAAAAAGCACAGAAGTTATAGAAGCATTCAAGAAAATTGATAGGGCGCATTTTCTACCAGATAAATATAAAGATAGGGCAGGGGAGGATTATCCTCTTCCTATTGGTTTTGGGCAAACTAATTCTCAACCAAGGACAGTTGCTTTTATGTTAGAACTTCTTGATGCAAAAAAAGGCTATAAAGTTTTAGATATTGGATCAGGATCTGGATGGACTTCCGCGCTTCTTTCTTATATTGTAGGGGATAGAGGGCAGGTTTTTGGAATTGAGATTATTCCTGAATTAAAGGAATTTGGTGAGAAAAACATAGAGAAGTTAGGTATTAAAAACGTTCTGATATTGCAGAAGGATGGTTCAAAAGGGTTAGAAAAAGCGCCTTTTGATAGAATCTTGGTTTCTGCGGCAGCAAGGAAGGCTCCTAAAAATTTAAAAAAACAATTAAAAATTGGTGGTATTTTAGTTATACCAGTAGGTGATTTTTCTCAAAGTATTGTGAAATTTAAAAAGATTTCTGAGGACGAGTTTAAAGAGGAAGTCTTCCCAGGCTTTGCTTTTGTACCGCTTGTCTCGAAGTAAATTCAAAATTTCAGCCAAAGTCCGCCTGAGGCGGATGAGGTCAAAAAAGTTCAAAAAGCAAAAATATTAAATATATGCTCAAGAAGATAGTTATTATAATAAGTATAATTTTGGGTGTTCTCCTTGTTTTAGTAGGGGGTTCGTTTCTTTGGATACAATATAAGATAAATAAACCCTTAAATGCAGACACTACTCTTAGAGTATTTATGATAAGAGAAGGGGAAGGATCTACTGAGATTGGTGAGGCCTTAGAAAAAGAGAGGTTTATTTCCTCAAAGTTTTATTTTTACATTTATATCTGGCAGAATAATGTTTATAATAATCTTAAACCAGGAGAGTATGAGCTTGCATCAAGCATGAACATTCCAGAGATTACCGAAGTTTTGACAAAAGGAACGGCAAAGCCGGATGCATTTACTATCACTATTCTAGAAGGATGGACGAATGAAGATATTGCAGAATATTTGGAAAAAAAGGAATTAGTACCTAAAGACGATTTCTTTAAGCAAGTTTCAGGGCAACAAGGAAAGTTTACCTCTTCCTATGAGTTTTTGATTGACAAGCCAGAAGATAAAAATTTGCAAGGGTATCTTTTTCCTGATACTTATAAAGTGAGTGCGAAACAGGGAACAGAATATATTGTTAAGAAAATATTAGATAATTTTGATAGAAAATTCAGTGGGGAATTTAGAGAAGAAGTAGGAAGGCAAGGAAAGACAATTTTTGAAATTGTTACCATAGCTTCTATATTAGAGAGAGAAGTGAAAACAGAAGAAGACAAGAAGATTATTGCCGGTATATTTTACAAAAGACTTAAAGAGGATAAGTTTCTTCAGTCTTGTGCGACAGTAGAATATATTTTACAAACTAAAAAAAGAATTCTCTCTTACGAGGATACACGAATAGATTCACCTTATAATACTTATATCAATAAAGGACTTCCTCCAGGACCGATTTGTAATCCTGGCCTAGATTCTATCAAAGCCGTAATTTATCCAGAAAGTACAGATTATTTGTTTTTTCTTTCTACAGAAGAGGGAGAGATTATCTATAGTAAAACAGATGAGGAGCATGCTGAAAACAAGGAAAAGTATTTGAGATAAAGATTTTTCCACAGATAGGAAAGATAGAAAGATTGACAAATACTTATAAAAAAGCTAAAATGTAAAATAGAAAATTTAAAAT
>PFNU01000013.1 GCA_002792135.1 bacterium (Candidatus Torokbacteria) CG_4_10_14_0_2_um_filter_35_8
AAATCAGTGAGACTTCGTACATATAAACCATGTGTATGTAAAGCCTGATTTGTTCCTAGTACGAAAGTACGTACTCTATTTGATTCATTCATAATTAATTTTTATTAAATTTAACACACTCTATTATTTATTTATTTATTTTTTTTATTATTATTCTGTCTTCAACTCTTCTGATGCCATTATCTTATATAACTCCGGTTGTGTTATCCCTGTAACACGTCTCACAACTCTACTCACTATCTCATCATGTAACGTCTCTATCAACTCACAATTAATTTGATTAGTAGGAGTTATATTATCTACTACTATATCAATAGGTAATTTTATATAGCGTATCCTATAACGCAATATAGTCATGCTGGTAGGATTTATCAACTCATGTCTCTTCTTATATGGAGATACAGGAGAATTTTCTATGTCTAACCGCCATAACATCTCCTCATAAGGTTTTTTAAAAGGATTATTTATATTTACATTATATTCATCATGTGTCACCGGTTTCACCCATAGTTTATATACCCTATCAAAATCTACTTTCGACAAATTCATGATAGGCGGTTTTTTCTGACTTAATGGCACCGTAACAGTTGAACAATCATCACTATAGATATTCATGTCACATTCTTCTTGTATAGCCCATAGAAAATCCGTAGGCAACTCATATATATATCCATCCTTATGAGCATCAGACTGATTTATCGACATATCATAATCATAGAGATATACATTCTTCACTAAGTTGGCTAAATCTTTTCTTCTTTTCTCCGTATTCTCAAAACCCTTACCATATTTATTCCCTTGTGGTATATAATAAGATTTAACAATCTCTAACTGACATATATTAAAAAGTGCTGATATCTCTCTATCTTTATAACCTGGAGCGGTATCTTTTGCTATTATATCATATAGCACTTTAAACCTATATGCCATCTCATTTGCCGTCATATCTTATATCTTTGATTGTCTTGACTTCTGTTCTACCTTAGCCTTTAACTCTAGATATTCTTGATTATTTT
>PFNU01000016.1 GCA_002792135.1 bacterium (Candidatus Torokbacteria) CG_4_10_14_0_2_um_filter_35_8
TTGCTTTTCTTACAATAATTTTCTGACTTATAATTTTTTCTGCATCAAATGCATGCATTGGCTGCCCGTATTCCAACATAACATAATTAGTGATATCAACAACGCTATTGATTGTTTGAAGTCCCACTGCTTTAAGTCTCTTCTGGATCCATAAAGGGCTTTCTTTTACTTTAATATTATCTAGGACTACTCCAGTGTATCTTGGGCAGAGATTGAAATCTTTTATTTCTATAGATAATTTCTTTTTGTCTTTTTCTTTGACTTTGGGAATCTTAGGAGTTTTAAGTTTTTTTCCAAGTAGGGCTGCGATTTCCCTTGCTATGCCAATATGGCAATAGAGATCTGCTCTGTGAGTTAGGGATTTATTATCAATATCTATAACAACATCATCTAGTCCAAGAGCCTTTTTAAGAGGAATTCCAACTTCTACCCTAGGATCTAAAATTAAGATTCCTTCATGATCTTTCCCAAGTTTTAATTCGTCTTCAGCAAGAAGCATACCTTCGGATTTTACCCCTCTAATATCAGCTTTTTTAAGCTTAATAAGCTTATCTTCTTGAGGGTTATAAATTTTTGCTCCAACTTGTGCCACTGGAACAATTTGTCCAGTTTTAGTATTTTCCGCACCGCAAACAATACTTAGGTTCTTTTTGCCAACATTTACTTCTACAACTTGTAATTTATCAGCATTAGGGTGTTTTTTAATATTAATTATTTCCCCTGTAATAATTTTGTCGTCTAAACCTTTTCCTTGTTTAATAATGTCTTCAACTTCAACAATCCCCATTGTTAGAGTATGAGCTACCTTTTGCGGGGGTGTGTTTTTAAGATTTATATAATCTTGTAACCAGTTGTAAGAGATTTTCATGAGAGTATTAGGATATTTGGGTTATTAGAATATTAGGGATTAGGACTTTTGTATTTTTTTATTTTTGCTATTGAAATATTTAATATACCCGTTAATCATTTTAATAAGGATAAAATATTTTGAAATTAGTTTATTAGCCAATTCTTTATTGATGTATCTTTTATCTTTTGCTTCGTGAAGTTCGCTTATTACTTCTGCTGCTTCTCCTCTTGCAATACTGAAACAGTGATTCTTTTCTTTAAAATAGTATCTGCCATAACCTTCGGCTATATTATTTACTACAGAAGAAGCCGATCTTCTTAGTTGTGTTGTCAGGTTAAACTTCTCTTTCGGAGGAAATTAATCTACTTCTTTATTAATAATGAGCATCAAAACGTGAGCACCTTTCCATATTTTGAGATTTTCTAAACCATATTTATTTTTTCCCATGATTTATCTTCCTAATATCCCGTTTCCCTAATGTCCTCTAAAATTGATTAAGAAATCTTAAATCTCCGCTATGGAAATGCCGGACATCCTCAATTTCATATCTCATCATTGCCAATCTATCAAGACCTATAGCAAAAGCAAAACCAGTGTATTTTTTAGGGTCCAGTCCCCCATTTTTAATAACATTAGGATGAACCATTCCGCAAGGGATGAGTTCTATCCAGCCGGTGCGTTTACAAGCTGAGCACCCCCTTCCCTTGCATAAAACACATTTCATGTCTAGCTCAAATCCAGGTTCTACAAACGGGAAATACCCAGGCCTTAAGCGAACATTTACTTCTTGCCCAAATATTTTTGATAAAACTGTCTTTTGTGTTGCTTTTAGATTCTTTAAATTGATTTTCTTGCCTACTACTAAGCCTTCAACTTGATAGAAAACTGTTTCGTGAGAGGCATCAGTTGCTTCGTGGCGGTAGCAGCGGCCTGGAACAATAGCTTTAACTTCCGCACCGTATTTTTTCATAATTTCTACTTGCATTGAAGAGGTATGGGATCGGGGCATGGTTTTATCAGATATCCAGTAGGTATCCATGATATCGCGAGCAGGATGATCTTTTTTAAAATTTAAGCTGTCGTAATTTTGATAATCTGTAACAATTTCATGGCCAGTATAGATTAAATATCCCATTGAAGTGAAGATATCTTCTATTTCTTTCCTAATTTGTGTTAAAGGATGTAAATGGCCTCTTTCCTGCTTTATTCCTGGCTGAGTAATATCTAATAAGAGTCCTTTACCTTTTCCAGAGAATTTTAGCTCTTTTTCTTTTTGAGAAATTAGAGTTTCTAGTTCTTTTTTTAAGTCATTAGTAAGCTTTCCGATTTTAGGACGTTCTGATTTAGGGAAATTCGGAATTTCTTTAAGAATTTGAGAGATTTTCCCTTTTCTTCCGAGTATGTCAACTCTAATCTTATCTAAAGATTTCTTGTCTTTTACAGATTGGATTTGTATGATGACTTGTGATCTTATGCTTACAAGCTTCTTTTTCATTTTATAAAAAGTAGGAAAAAGTATTTGTTAAAATTTTCAAGGGAGGTAATAAAAATGGGAGTTACTGTTCGGATGAGTGATCCTGATAAGAATGGAATTATACAAAAAGGTATAGAGCTCCACGGGAGGTTGAGTCAGGTATTCTCATGATAGTTACAGAGCTCTGTAGCCCTAAACACAGAAAAAGGAGAATTAGTGGTACGGTGATTGAACTCAAAGTCATTTATTTTATCTTGAATTTATCGCGCTTGTTACTCTCATCCTATTTAACAGAGCTCAGCGAGACTCAGTGTGACTCAAAAAAGAGTTCCATGAGGCTTAGAGATGAGATTAATAAACCCCCAGTCATTAGAGAAAGTAACCTTGAAGACTGTAAAAGCAGGATTCCAATAACACAGATACTAAGAAGAACTCCTTGTCGGAGTGACACTCCCACATGAGCAAAAATAATCTCATTTTTAGAAACAATTCTTCTAAGAATAAATCCTAAAATAGTGAAACTACCTACTAGAGTAAGTGCTAGACTTGTATAAAACAATATAAAACCTAAAGAGTTTGTTTCTTCTGGATTGATATTAAAAATAACAAAAATAAAAGCTACTGCACAAAGAACTGTAGAAAAAGCAATCCCTAGAAGGTAGTTTCTAAGAGTCATTTAAGTGCTATAAATCAAAAAATAATAAACAAAAAAACATGCAAGAAGTACTCCTCTCTAGTATTAATTATAGCAAAATTGAGAGTTAAAGCAAGAAAGGAATGCTTATATCCTTTCAAAAGACTCAACAATTTTTAGTAAATCTTTTCTAATTGTTAAGTAGTCTGTAAAAGTTTTAGTTTCATCTGGTGCTGCGCCATACTCCATCCTTGTTTCATTATCAAGTGTTACAGCTAAAGTTTCATTATGATAATTTAAAGTTTCTCCCGGCCCTTTTTCCTCGTAACCTTTGGCAGTATATTTCTTACCATCTATAGTTAAAGTCTCGCTTTTACTGGTTGTAGGATAGGCAACCCCAGTTCTGCCGCATATTACGTGAGCAAAATCTTTGTTTTCTGGAGCAGAGATATTAATATAACCCATATCTTTATAATTGATAGCAATACAGAGTTTTCCAGAGTATTTGGCGTAAACATCATCAATAGTTGTCCCTTCTGCAAGCTCTTCAGGAGTTACACTAAAGGCATTTCTTTGTGCTTCGGTTATTTCCGCTCCAGATGGGTACTTGATTTGATAGCCATATTTCTCATTTTTGTAAGTTAACCATCCTTCGTATTTATTATTTTTTGTTTCGTCTTTTTCATCCTCAGTCTCGGGCTTACTAGATTCTTCTTCGAAAATTTCATCTTTAGAAGCATTTTCCTCTTGAATATTACTGTCCTGATTTTCTAAATCTTCTAATTTTTGTTCAAGTCCTCTCTTTTGTTTTAAGCTTTTCTGCCATAAGTAAACAGACCCCCCAATTATTGTTGCGGTAACTACAATAGCAGAGATGATAATTACAAGATTCTTCTTTTTCGGTTTTTTGGTAGGTTTTTCTTCCATTTGGTCATTGATTAAAATGTGAATTATAGGTTTTGTTATGGTTTAATGTTATTTTATCACGAAGGGAATTTGGACACAATTCTTTTAAAAAAGATGCGATAAAGGTCATATTACGGCCTAAATCACATCTCTACTTTATAATCTCAATATGTGATCCATCCTCTTCCTTAGAGACCCTTAACTCTATTGGAAAGGCTTCTTTGATTTCTGGAACATGAGTTATTACAATAATTTTTTTGAAATCTTTTTTAATAAAATTGATTATGGAAACTAAGCGTTCTTTTCCAACTGTATCTTGAGCACCGAACCCTTCGTCAATTGCTAGAAGCTCAAGTTTGGCACCAGCTCTTCTTGTAAGAAGTTTAGATAGGGAAACTCTTATTGCAAAGTTAATACGGTATGCCTCACCGCCAGAATATAGTTCGTAAGGCCGCTCTCCTCTTTCGTCAGAGATCTTGATGTCTAAGGTCTCGATCGTCTTATCTTTCATCTTTTTAGCACGCTGGGTTTCTAATTTTACTTTCATTCTACCATCAGTCATATCCTTTAGGATATCATTTGCCTCTTTTTCTATTTCTGGGATTACGTTTTCAATGATCATGGCTTGAATTCCCTTTTTGCCAAAAGCAAGAGCAAGTTCTTCATAAATACCCTTTTCCTCAGTGCGAATTTTAAGTTTTTCCTTCTTCTCTTTTTTTGTTCTTTCTTGCTTTTGAAGATGCAATAATTTTTCTTGCGCTGTTCCGAGCCCTTCTTTGTTTTCAGCAAATTCTTCTTTTAAGTTTTTTTCTTCTCCTTGTTTATCTTTAAGTTTTAGGTTTGTTTCTTGCAATACACTTATTTCTTTTCCTAGAGCATCTTTTTCTTTTTTGTCCTTTTCTAATTTTTCAGCTTGGGTTTTAAGTTTTTCAGTATTTTTATCAATAATGCTTTCTGCGTATTTTATGTTTTGCTCTGCTTGTTGGAGTTTTTCTTTTAATTTTTCAAAGGGTTTAAATTTTTGAATTTCTTGTCTTGCTTTTTGATGAAGTTTTTCATCATAGTTAATTGTGGCAAGTTTCTTATCAATAATATCTAATTTTACTTTTAAGCCTTTTTTTTGCTCTTTATTTTTGGCTTTGAAATCAAGTGTTTTCAATCTTTCTTCAATTTGAGAAAGTAATTTTTTACCATCTTCCAACCCTTTTATCTTATTTTCTAATTCTCCTCTTTTTGCTTCATAAACACTCCTTTCAGAAAGTCTTTTTTCTAGGCTTTTGATTTCTTTCTCTATTTCCTTGATATTTGTCTGATTTTTTTTAATTAGTTTGAGGCTTTGGTTGTATTCTTTTAGTAGTTGTTCAATTTCATTGGAAATTTGGGTTAAGACTTCTTTTTTGTGTTGTAGAGAGAGGTTTTGGGTGCAAAGTGGGCACTTAGCTTGTTTTGATTCTTCTAGAAGTTTGTTTCTATTTCTTAATTCTTTACCCTTGACAACTATTTGTTTGTTTGTCGATTCCAGGGCTGAATTTTGCTCTTTTATATTGGAAAGTTTATTGTTCTTGCTCTCGAGCCTTTTTTGAAGTTTATCAAAAAGTTTAAGATTTAAAATAAGTTTTTTTAGGTCTTCTGGCACTGATTTTAACTGATTAATTTTTGCCTCAGTATCTTTCTTTTTATTTTCTAAATTATTTCTCTCAAGACTAATTTCTTGCTCTAAATTTATTAGTTTTTTTTCAAGTGCTATTTTTCCTTCTTTTAAACTCGATCTTAAGTTAAGTTTTTCTGATAACTTTCTCTCCTTTTCTTCTAATTCTTTAATTTTTGTACTTGCTTTAATAATCTCATCTTTTTTACTAATTATTTTTTGGGATTTTTCTAAAGTTTCTTTTTGGCTTAATATTTCTTTTTTTAATTCTAAAATCTCTTCTTCTCTTTCTGCGATTTGCTTTTGTAATCCTATGAATTTCTCGCTTTTTGATTCTAACCTATTTTTCTTAGCCCTTAATCTCTCAAGCTTTTTTTCTGTTTCTTCTAATTTTTCTTTAAATTTTTTTGATTTTTTTTTAATTTGTTCTAATTCTTTTTTAAATATTTCTTTTTGTAAAAGCTCTTCTTCGATATCCTGAATCTGTTGGGTGAGACTTTGAGTTTCGATTTCGCGGGCTCTGGAATACTCTTTTGCCTTTTTCTCTAATAAATCATAATAAGAAAGGCCTAGAACTTCTGAGAGGATTTCTTTTCTTTCTGTTGGAGACTTAATAGTGAATTCGTCAGCATGGCCTTGGCGTAAGAATGCTGAATTTATAAAAGTATTATAGCGCATTTTTAAGATTTCATTGATCTTATCTTGAGTTTGTTTCTTTGTGCTTTCGGTTATAGAACGCCAAAAGATCTGGTTTTCTGTATCAGAAGTTAGTGTTTTGTAACTATCAGATACCCAAAGCTGAAGAGAAGCTTTGCCTTTCCCTGCAAGGGTTCTTTTTCTTACGATCCTAAAGAGAATTTTTTCTAAATCAAAGACAAGTTCTACCCACATTGTATTCTCTCCTTTCCTTATTAAATCATCATCGAATTTCGCTCGTGCTTTTCCCCATAAGGCCCAGGTAATGGCATCTAGGATTGTAGACTTCCCTACTCCGTTGTCACCAGAAAGACAAACTAAATCTAGGCCTTCAAAATATAAGGGTTTGGTGTTGCGGCCATAAGACATGAAGTTATAAAGTTTGAGTTTTACTGGAACCATAAAAATTTAAAGTTCAAAATGAGGTTTTCTATCTTTGCTCCACTTCTTTCATTAACTCTCTTGCTTTTTCTTGTAAAACCCTACTTTTCCTCTTTTCCACTTTTTTAATCCTGAAAT
>PFNU01000056.1:0-5999 GCA_002792135.1 bacterium (Candidatus Torokbacteria) CG_4_10_14_0_2_um_filter_35_8
TAAGTTCATACATAGATACAGATTTAGTATTAACTTTCTTCATGAATTTTACCAAATCTGTACCATCTGACTTAGTATACCCAGTTACATACTATTGATCTTGTTGTGAATTAATGTTATAATTGCTCTCCTTATAAATATATAATATCACTATAAAAATATGAAAAATATCGAAATAGAGTTAAGATCATTGATCGATGAAAATAAATTCATTGAGCTGAACCGTTTCTTAAAAGAAAACGGGAAATATCTGGGAGAAGACAATAAGGATACACATTTCTTTTTGTTTCCAGATAAATTACTAAAAGTTACTAATAACCTATCAAAGCAATCTGCAAAGATAACTTTAAAGCTTAATAAAATTGGTAAGGGTAGCGACTTTAAAGAAATTGAAATCCCAATTAGCCAGGTTGATGTAGATAAAACTGTTGAGGCTTTCAAGTATTTGGGCTTTACAAATAATCAATATTCCTATCAGTTCCGAAATAATTATATGTATAAGGATATTGGAATTGCCGTTAAATATACCCAAAGCTGGGGATTTCATGTCGAAATGGATTTAGTAATAAGCGAAGAAGATAATAAAGAAGAGACATATAAGCAAATCAGTAGTGTTGCCAAAGAACTTGGACTAACTATTATGTCGGATGATGAATTGAAAAAGCTTACAGACAAAATTGATAATGGTTGGAACCGTGGTAAGTATACAAAAGACACCTTTAAAGTTAAAGTATGAAAAGTTTAGTGCAGCTTGCACAAGAGAAGTCATTGCCGTCTCATCAGTATATGGATGAGAGGACCCTTCAATGGATAAAAGATAATCCGCCAGATATATCGAAAGTCTCTAGCCAAAGTAATATTTCATTTATAAAAGAAGATGCTGATATTATAAAGAGTTTTATCCCCAATCCTCAATGGTTTTCAGAGCCAAAAACGATAGACTCAATACATGGTATACGACACATTATCCGGTGCCTAATATATGGATTTATTCTTGCTAAGAGGCTCTCGGTATCAGACAAACCATTATTAGAGTTACTTGTAGCTACATCACTCCATGATACAAGACGACAGAATGATAAAAAGGAGGGATGAAATATGACAGAGACTGGAAGAAAAGAAGTCTCGGTCCAGGTTCTTTCTAGGTCGGAAGATAAATTCCCTGAGGTTCGGACTTTCGGACCTAAAGCTTCGGTACTCGGGAGTTTCTATTGCGATGAAATGTACACCAGATTGGGGGTATCATTTCGAAGCTGAAATGGAAGCTGAATCTAATGATGACGCAAAGATAAAGAAGACCCTTCTTAATGATACATGTCAAGAACTTAGAATTACTCCTATGACACCAGAACAAATACGAAAAAAAATTGACGATATTAATAAGTCTCATGGTTTTACTTAGTTTTTTTATATGAGAGGCTGGATATTCCTGATGGCGATTATGATACTCTCAAAAGTATACCAAGAGATTAAAAGAATAAAAAAAATCGGCGAAATGGTCGCAAGTTTTTCTTAAATCCAAATTTTTATTTTGTAACAATTCGATAAATTAACTTCTAATTCCCTCTTACCTAGAACCTTATAAATACTTGTTTTTATTTTTTAAGAGGTATAAAATGAAAGCAAAAGAATGCAAAATATTTTTTAATAATAAATATTAAGGATAAAATCAATGGATAAAGGCAAAAAACGAAGTAAAAAAATAGAGGAAGAAATTAAAAAAACCTGGGATAAACACGGCAAGGTAGGATACGAGCATTTTGTTAAAATGAAAGTTATGAAAGGATATATGGCAGCTTTAGGGAAAATGCTACTTCCTTGTCCAGGAGGCACAGTTTTTGATGGTGGCTGCGGGGTTGGTCATAATTTTAAACAAATTCTAGAAAAAACTAAAGCTAAAAAGTTGATTGGTGGAGACTACTCAGAAGAGATGTTAAAGAAAGCTAGAAAACTCTTAGAGAAAATGGATAGTTCATTCAAGGATAGGATCGAGTTAGTAGAAGTAGATCTCACAAAGAGATTTCCTTTCAAAGACAACATGTTCGATGCTGTTGTATATAGTATTTCTCTAAATTATCTACCATATTATCAATGGAAAGATACTCTAGAAGAAACTTTCCGTACTTTAAAACCAGAAGGTTTCATGTATTTTGTCGGTCAGACACGTGAATTTGATTTCTCAAAAGGTTATAAAAAAGAAGTCTTTAGAGAAATGAAGGAAAAACTACTTAAAGGAGATATTCCGTTTATCATATGGCTTTTTAGAGTAAAAGGAGTAGTTGCTAAAATTAACGAATTTTCCAAAAAAGGTATTATTATCTATCCTACTATAAATGAATTAAAAGAATGCCTGAAAGAACTAGGCTTTGTTAATATTGAGGTGATTGCTCAACATAACGCAAAAGAACATAAAGGTGCTGGCACGGCAATTAGAGCTCAAAAACCTAGAATATCCTAAATAATAAAAAATGGATATAAAAATAACAATTTTAATAATTTCCCTTATTTATTTTATAATAGGAGGAATTGTTTATTCAAGAAATCGAAAGAACTTAGCCAATATAAGTCTTGCCTTTTTTACCTATTCGACTGCATTATGGGCTTTTTCGTTTTATTTTTACGAGCATCCCTACTTTCTGTCCAGTTTTATTTGGATCAAGATAGTGTACTTCTTCGTTTTCTTTATAATATTCAGTTTATTCTACCTCTCTTCGGTATTTCCTTATAAAAGTTCTTACTCCCTTTCTCTCCCTATATTGATCTACTGTTTGTGGAGTCTTCCAAATATCTATCTTTTATTCTTCACTAATTTATGGATTAAAGATGTTGTTTTTCAACCATCGGGATATCGGACTATTCTGGGTCCCCTTTACTTCTCTCCCAATATTCTATGGTCAGTTTTTACAGCCTGGGCTTTCTATAACTTAATAAAAAAGCATTTTAAAACAAAGGGTGTTAATAATTTACAATCAAGATATGCATTCTTGGGGATTTTTCTTTTTGTAATACCAGCTGTTATTGTTGATGCGGTCTTGCCTCTTCTGACTGGAAATTCAGGATATTTCTGGCTAAGCCCTATATTCTCCTTCTTTTTTATTGGTTGTACCACCTACGCCATCATCCGTTACCGCCTCATGGATATCCGGATAGTAATCAAAAAAAGTGCTGTTTATCTAATTTCTTTTTCATTAGTTTCTGGTCTTGCTCTTTTAATAATGTTTACTGTAAAAGAATATACTTCTTTTAGTACCATGGTTTTCGGAGTAGGGGTTGTAATTCTTAGTCTACTTATATTTGATCCTGTAAAAGCTTTCTTTCAGAAACTGGCTGATAAGCTGATGTTCAGAGAAGTTTATACTTATCAAGAAGCAATAAAAACTCTGGGTAGTGAAGTTACTAGACTCATAAAGCTTGATAAAATAATAGATTTAGTGGTTGACACTATTAAGAAAACCATGAGGCTTGATAGAGCTGGAATACTTTTATTTAGTCTCAAGACATCTAGCTTCCAAGTAGCTAAGGTAATTGGCTTTAATCAAGCTAATGGTATAAGTTTAGTGAGAGATAACTTTCTTACCCTATATCTGGAAAAAACAAAGAATCTAATTGTTTTAGAAGAGTTAGACTTTTTAATTAGAGATGCAGCAAGTCAAGAAGAGAAAGCCAATTTCGAAAAGTTAAAGGTAAACATGAAGAGAATTGAAGCATCCTTGTGTCTTCCTCTGATTTCGAAAAACAAACTCCAAGGCATTATAGTTTTAGGTGCAAAAGTATCAGGAGATGCTTATACTCGAGAGGACTTAGATCTTCTGGAGACTTTAGCTAACCAAGCATCAGTTGCTATTGAGAATGCTATTCAATACGAAGAAATTCAAGACCTAACAGGAAATCTCCAGCAAAAAGTTGACGAACAAGTCGAAGAAATTAGAAAGAAAAACATTCATCTAAAAAAACTTCTCAAAATGAAAGGAGAGTTTCTAGATATTGCATCTCATCAGCTTCGAACTCCAGTTTCAGTAATTTTAGGAACAATTTCTATGTTTAAGGATAGAAGTGTTCTCAGAATGCCTGAAGAGACCAGAGAAAAATTTGTAGATAATATTTATAAAAAAGCACTAAAGCTTCGTAGTATCATTGAAGATATTCTAACTGCATCGGAGATGGATGCTATAAACTTTGAGGAAAGATTAAATTTTGAGCCTACACAGATTGAAGATATAACTTCCGAGGTTTATCAAGATAATATATCAGATGCTGAGAAAAGTGGACTTACTCTTACCTATCACAAACCCGATAAAAAACTCCCTCTTGTGAGTATTGATAGAAATTATGTAAAAGAAGCTTTAACTAATATAGTTACCAATGCTATTCAATATACTGAAGAGAAAGGGAAGGTAATTATCACTACACAAGAAAAAGGAGGAAGTGTTATAATCAAAGTACAAGATACAGGAATAGGAATTCCAAAAAATGAGATAGAAAATCTTTTTAAGAAATTCTCCCGAGCATCAAATGCAGTGAATATGCATACAGATGGTTCAGGGCTAGGACTTTTTATTGTTAAAAAGATCATTGACTCCCATCCTGGTACAAAGATATTTTTAGAATCAGAAGAAGGTAAAGGAACTAGTTTTAGTTTAAGTTTTCCTATAATTAAGTAACTTTACTAAAATGAAAAAAGTTCTTATGGTGGAGGACGACCCTGATCAGGTCTTTATGTACACAGAAGCTTTTAAAGTTGCGGATTCAGATTTTGAGGTTATTGTAGCAAAGGATGGAGAAGAAGGAATAAAGAAAGCAAAAGAAGAAAACCCCGATGTTGTAGTGTTAGATATTCTTATGAATGGAACAAGTGGGATTGATGTTTTGGAAGAAATAAAAAAAGATCCAAAAACCAAAAAAATTCCTGTGCTAGTTTTTACGAATCTCGTGCAAGAGCATATAAAAAAGAAAGTTAAGGAATTAGGAGCAGAAGAGTTTATTGTAAAGACTGATATTGTACCCAATGATATTGTAAAGAAGGTGGAGAAGATTGTAAATAGGCACTAGGTGCTAGGTTCTAGGTACTAGCAAGAGTAAAAGAAGAATTTGGAATATGGAATTTCGAATTAGGAATCACGTAATATGTGATGAATTAGGAATTGGGAATTAAGGGGTTAGAAACTAATAGTCATGTTTGGATTTTCTGTATGTTTTTTAGGAATGAGATAGGATGCCCCTCTCTTTAGTAAGGAGAGGCTGGGCGAGGTTAAATAAAGCAGAGTTTTTAAGCTCTGTTTATTTTGTTTGTATTAAATTTTCTATAGATAAACAAAAGGTGAAAGCTTATTCATCTGAAAACGAAATCCAGCAAGCTGTGAAAAAGATCTAATTTTATCTTGCTCTCTAATTTGAATAATCTTTTTAGCAGACAATGGCCCAATCCCTGGCACTTTAAGTAAATTCCAATAACTTGCTTTATTGAGACTTATTGGGAAAACTTCCGGATGCTTTTCTGCCCATAAAGCTTTAGGGTCATTTGTCTCTATTAAAAAACCATCTTCATCCAAAGGAATATCGCGATGAGAAAAACGGTAAAAACGCATGAGAAAATCTGCCTGGTAAAGCCGATGCTCACGAATAAGTGATGCAGCAGGCTTTTCAGAAAGAGGAGTATTAGGCACAGGTCGAAAAGCTAAGTAAAAAACCCTGCTAAATTTAAAGGTTTTATAAAGAAAATGAGTCATTTTGATAATGTCTCTATCTTTCTCCTCTCCTGCTCCGACTACGAATTGAGTTGTCAGACTTGGTGTTTTCTTCCCAGTAAAATAATAATTCTTAAGCTCTTTTTTAATTAAAAATAAAGTACTAAAAAAGCCTTTTTTAAGTTTTTTATTAGGCGAAAGTTGCAAAAGATCGGCCTCAGTTGGCGATTCAATATTAAGAGAGATTCTACTCGCAAGTTTAATGGATTCACTGATAGTACTTACAGAAGCACCGGGCATAATTTTTAGATGAAG
>PFNU01000056.1:6014-6620 GCA_002792135.1 bacterium (Candidatus Torokbacteria) CG_4_10_14_0_2_um_filter_35_8
ATATCTATTTCTTAAAATAAAAGCTGTATCCAACATATGAGTCATTGTCGTATCAGGGTTTCCGTAAACCCCAGAAGAAAGAAATAAACCATCAACTAGATGGCGAGAATAGGCAGAGTGAAAAGCCATTGCCATTTCATCAGGTGTTGCAGTTACTCTTTTCTGAGAACGATCGCGACGAAAAGCACAATACTTGCAATTATTAACACAAGTATTAGTTTGCAGTACTTTAAAAAGCCGGCAGATATGTGTTCCAGAAACTTTAGCATAATAGACGCCAGGAATATTAGTTACCTTTCCAAAATCTTTAGGCCCACAAGTATCATACTTTGCAGAAGGACCTAAGATCGAGATTTTTTCATAGAGATCCATAAACCCATCCTAGCCGAACAAAAAACGAATGTCAATATTTATACAACAAGATCAATCCTATAAAATAGGGTTAATAAAAAAACGCCAACAAGGCGGCTTTAAAAAATTCTTTTAAAAATTATTTCTGATTATTTTCAATAAAGTGCTGCTATGTACAGTTAACACCATGAGGTAACACTTGGTATAGTTAGGGGTAACACCTGTTAACTATTAAATCCTATGTCTATGCCAAGA
>PFNU01000132.1 GCA_002792135.1 bacterium (Candidatus Torokbacteria) CG_4_10_14_0_2_um_filter_35_8
TTCCTTTTTTGTATTTTGCTTTCTCAGCTAGATATGCGAATCCTATTATTTCGAGCAATAGCAATTCTGTTTCTTTCTTAACATTAAAACTTTCTAGACAGTTTGTAAAAGTTTTAGCTATGGCTTCAGAATTTACATTAAATAAATTTCCTTTTTCTTCTTGATTTTTGATTTCTTCGAATATTGATCTTAATATATACAACACTAATTCTGTTTGCTTCATCTGTATTTTTTCTTTTGAGTCTCTTTTATTGGGTATTAGTTCATGGGGTACATGAACTGGTATTGTTGGGATAGATTGTACTTCATATTCTCTGTTATCTCTACATTGCTGCTCAAATGTCTTTAATGATCTCGCATAGTTTATGCCATCAGTGGTTACATCAATGTGGATCTTTGTATTTCCAATCAAAAATTCGAAATCACCCCCACCCATTCTATCTTTTTCTGCTTCAGTTATTTTTATTTCAGGTACCCGCTCTTCAGCATGTAGCCCTCTCTGTGGCTCATTCTCACTGAATAGGTAGAAAAGAGTCCCTTCCTCAGTTTCTATAGCAAAGTTTTCAAAAGATTCTCCTACTTGAATTTCTGCTTTTTTTCCATGTTCTACTCTTGAGCTTTTATCTCCAGGAAAAAACTTTTCATATTTGTCTCCTATAGCACCTTCTATATTTCTGGACATAGGTTTTATTTAATTCTATATTGTATTGCTTCAGCAATATACTCTTTTTTTATTCTATCATTTTGCTCCAAATCCGCAATAGTCCGTGAAAGCTTTAAGATGCGAAAATATGCTCTTGCGGAAAGGTGAAGTTGGGTGATAGCAGATTTTAGGAATTCTAAAATCTGACTGTCAATTGCACAATATTTTTTAGTAGCTTCAGAACCCATTTCAGAGTTACAGACTATTTTTTCGTTTTTAAAGCGTTCTTCTTGAATTTTTCTTGCATTCTGTACCCTTTCTCTTATTTCTTTTGATGATTCTGATAGCTCTTGAGTTGTTAATTTTTCAAGCTTTACCCTTGGAACTTCGATTTGGATATCGATTCTATCAAGAAGTGGTCCGGAAATTCTTTTTTGATAGCGCGCAATCTCTATAGGAGTGCAGGTACATTCTTTTTCCGGATCAGTTGAAAATCCGCAAGGACAAGGATTCATTGCAGCAACTAAAATGAATTTGGCAGGAAATGTAAGGCTTCCTTGAGCTCTGGAAATTGTAACGATACCATCTTCTAAGGGTTGTCTTAAATTTTCCAAAACTTGTCTAGTAAATTCTGGAAATTCATCTAAAAATAATACTCCTCTGTGAGCAAGGCTGATCTCTCCAGGTCTGGGCCATGCTCCTCCTCCAACTAATGCTACTCCTGATGCTGTATGGTGAGGCGATCTAAAAGGGCGTTGTCTAACTATTGGGCTATCAGGCGGCAAGAGTCCTGCAATGCTGTAGATTTTTGTTGCTTCTAGAGATTCATCTGTTGTAAGTTTTGGTAAGATTGTAGGGAGGGTTCTTGCAAGCAAGGTTTTTCCTGCTCCAGGAGGACCAGACATTAAGACGTTATGTCCTCCTGCTGCGGAAATTTCTAAAGCTCTCTTTGCTTGTTCTTGGCCTTTAACATAAGCCATATCAAATTCAGGCTTTTCATTTGGTTCTTTCTCTTCAGGTTCTTTCAGTAAAAAAGGTTTAATATCAATTCGTCCCTCTAGACAGTCTGTCAGTTCAGAAAGAGAATTAATTGGCATAATGTCAATTCCTGGGATAAAGCTTGCTTCACAGGCATTAATTTTAGGTAGGAATATTCTTTTTAAACCCCTTTGTTTTGCAAAAATAGTAATAGGCAGGACGCCATTTATATGTCTTAATTTGCCATCCAAAGATAATTCTCCAACAAATAAAGATTTATTTACTATCTCGTCTGTTATTGGATTTATTTTTCCAGAGGCGATCAAAATAGCAACAGCGGTGGGTAAATCATAAGAAGGACCTTCTTTTTTAAGATCTGCTGGTGCAAGGTTTATTGTAATGTGTCTTTGTGGAAAAGGGATACCAGAGTTTTTGATTGCTGGTTGGATACGGTCTCTTGATTCTTGAATTGCAGTATCAGCAAGCCCGACAATAGTAAGAGAAGGAAGATTCCCTCCTGAGGCATCTGCTTCAACTTCTACTTCTTTGCAGTCAAGCCCGATTACTGCCGCAGATTTGATTTTGGAGAGCATTAATTTAGGAATTAGGAATTTTAGAATCAGGAATTAGGGACTTTGGAACTAATAGTTATGTTTAGGTTTTCTGTACTTGTTTTAGGAGTGAGGTAGTTTCCCTCTCCTTCATAAGGAGAGGCTAGGTGAGGTTAAGCGAGCCCGGACTAAAGTCCGCGGCTTGCTGGGATGAGAAGGCGATACGCCCGTGGCGTACCGCCTTCTTTTAAGGATTTGTACACAGGAGGTATTTTATGATAGTTGAATTTTCATGAGCTGGTTATATAATTACCGTCATCTAAATTCCGGTGAGGCCAGACCCCGTAGTACGGGTCCAGTCGGGGACTGGTCTTACCCTCTTTTAAGGATTGCATTTAGCCAATTTCTTTCGAAACAAGATCGTTAGCGAGAAAGTGAGTAAACCTACTTGGATAGCAAGTCCTATAGCAAAAGAAATAGGAATTGAATAAAGGCCATATGTTTTTACAAGAAGCGATGTAAGTAACATGGTGATAAGGATTGTTGATACATGGATAGTACTAGGAATAATTGTATTTTTCATAGCATAATGAGCACGGGCTAGGATGTGAGTTAAGGATTCGAAGGGAATACTTATACAGTAAACTAAAAGTAGAGAAGCTGTTGCTTTTACCATTTCTTGAGTGAAATTTCCTCCTGAAAGTAGGATGTTAATTAGAAAACGAGAGATAATTGCAAGAAAGATTGCGGCAAGCGTTGTTATCCCAAGTATTAGAAAAGATTTTTTAATAAGAATTTTTTTGAAAGAAGTAAATTTTTGGAATATAAATTTTTCAGAAAGCAAAGGGAATGCCGAAGTTGCGATAGCTATTCCAATAAGGCTTACAGGAACACTTTGGAAATTTCTGGCAAAGGAGTAGGTACTGATACTTCCTTCGGGAAGCGCTGATGCTACTTTTATAAACCACCAGAGAAGAAGTTGCCACATGCCAAGCTGGATGATCTTGGGAGCCATGAGTCTTATCGTATCTTTTATATCTTGTGAATATTTTAGATTTAAACGAATGCGAAACCCTCTAAGAAAAGCAGGAACTGCCCGGATCAGAAAATGCATTAGCGCACCAAGAATTGTTCCAAACACAAGCCCTAGATTTCCAAATTTTGGTACAAATAAGAAAATACCAGTGATAATTCCTATATTATAAAGAACAGGTGAAAGTCCATACCATAAAAAATCCCTGAAGCTCACGAGCATGTTGCCGATAGTGTTTGATAGAGCGAAAAGTAGTGGTGATAATAGCATCAAGCGAGTGAGAAGAATATACTGCCTTTTTTGTTCTAAAGAAAATCCTGGAACTAGATAATCTACGATAAAAGGTAGTGCAATCGCGAAAATTATCCCAGCAACACTTAATAAAAGCAAGAAATACGAAAGAATGTTTTGAGCATATTTAAAGGCCTCCTTTGCGCTTTTCTCCCTATTTTTTGTAAAAAGTGGGATAAACGCTGCTTGCAAAGCGCCAGTTACAAAAACTGCTAAAATAAAATCAGGCCATATGAATGATGCGTTGTAGGTATCTAATGCAGATCCTGTGCCAAATGTGTAAGCTAGGCTTTTATCGCGAATAAGGCCTGCAATATAGCTTAGAGCGGAAGTTATTGTAAGTGTAAGAGCAGAGTGGAAAAGGAGTTTTTTGTAATTTTTGAGCATTTAATTTCTTTCAGAGAAGGCGACACGACGTCGTGTCGCCTTCAGGCGGTTTATTCATTGATTACCCAACCTCGGAAAAAGTGTCTTACCTTTTTTAATCTCTATACCAGATTTTAATTCTCCCCAATTCTTCTCTTTTTCAAAATCAAAATCTTTGATGTCAATTTCTGAAAGCCCAAGTTGCTCTCTTGTTTTGTCTGAAGTATTAGGTATAAAAGGATAAAGCATGATACCAAACTGTCTTAAAGTTTCTGCAAGGTTATACAATACTTTTTCTAATTCTTCTTTTTCATTCTCTTTTGCAAGTTCCCAAGGCTTTTTCTCATCAATATATTGATTTGCTTTTGAAAGTAATCTAAAAACTTCTTCTAAAATTTGACTAAATTTATAGACTTTCATTAATTCATCTATTTTTTTCCAAGTTTCTTCACATTGCTTAGAAAATTCGGAATCCTTTGTAGATTTGGGAATTTTCCCATCACAATATTTTTCAATCATGGTAAGGGTTCTATTAAGAAGATTTCCTAAATCATTTGCAAGGTCGGAATTATATCTTTCTTCAAATCTTTTATAGGTAAAATCCCCATCCTCATAATCTGGAATTTCCCGAAGGAGAAAATATCTTGTTGCATCAGTTCCGTATTTTTTTACTAAATCAGAAGCATTGATTACATTTCCTACACTTTTACTCATTTTTTGACCATCTGCAGTAATAAAGCCATGAATAAAGATTTGCTTAGAATGAGGAAGTCCGGCAGATAAAAGCATTGCTTGCCACATAGCAGCCTGTTGACGGAGATTATCTTTTCCTGCAACCTGTACTCCTGGCCAGAAATTATTAAATTTTTTCTTGTTATCAGGCCAACCCAAACAAGAAATATAGTTTATTAAAGCATCAAACCAAACATACATTACATGATCTGGATCATCTGGCACTTCTATCCCCCAAGGCATTTTTTCTTTTAGTCTAGAGGCACTAAAGTCCTTGAGTCCCTTCTCAACAAATTTAATAACCTCGTTGTATCTATGTTTGGGGATTACAAAATCAGGATGTTTTTTGTAAAAGTCAAGTAATGGTTTTTGGTATTTAGAGAATCTAAAAAAATAGTTTTCTTCTTCTATTATTTCTAACTTGCGGTTTGGATGAAGAGGGCACCTCCCGTTTTCTAATTCAGAATCTGTCTTTTCCATTTCGCACCCCACGCAATATTTTGCTTTATAATTTCTTTTGTAAATATCACCATTTTCCTGGCATTTTTTCCAAAACTTTTGAACTGCTTTAATGTGATGATCATCTGTTGTACGAATGAAATTATTGTAAGTTAAATTTAGTTTTTCTTTTAATTTTTTAAATCTTTCAGCATATTCATCACAATATTTCTCTGGAGGAAGTTTAGACTCTTTTGCTTTCTCATATATCTTTGTTCCATGTTCATCTGTCCCAGTATTGAAAAATATCTCAAAACCTTGGAGAGTTTTATAGCGCGCAATTACATCTGCTTGAATTACTTCTAAAGCAAAGCCAATGTGAGGATCAGCATTTACATAAGGTAGAGTAGTTGTAATGTAGAATTTTTTCATTTGTTGGGTATCATTAAGAACTAGTCTTTGTAACCACTTTTATTGTAGGTTTTGTGGTTGTTGGTGTCAAAGGAGAGTAAATTAAAAATTTCCGCCACAGGCGGATCTCCGCCCGAGGGACGTACTACGTCCCAAGGTGGATCTGCCTAGGGCATGAAGCCTGAGAATGACAAGGTGCAAAATTAAAAATAATCTATAAAGCAAGGATGATACGAATAATGCGAATCTTACATGGATCCGCCACGGGCGGACGAATATCTGTACGAATGTAAGTGAATCAGGAATTATGAATTAGGAATCATGAATTCCAGATACGCCAAAAAATGGGTAAACGAAAGTCTTCGTTCTCACTCTGGCATATCAGAGAACCTCTCTTCATACTTAAACTTTTCTTCAATTCCTAATACCCCAATACCTTAATAACCTAATATCCTTACTTAATTCACACGACATTCGTATTTATTCGCATTTCGCCTCGATCTTATCTGATCTTAATATCTTAAACCCCAACAGAATTATCCCAATTACAATCGCAATATCAGCAACATTAAATATGGAAAAGAATTTTATATCAATAAAATCAATAACATAACCAAGACTTATACGATCAATAATATTCCCTATTGCTCCTCCTAAAATTAAACCCAAAGCAAGCTGTGAAGATTCAAGTTTATTACCGTTTTTAAAATATAAAATGATTGCCAGTAGCGTTGATAAAGATAAAGGTATTATAAGAAAGCAAGGAACTGGAAGTCCGAGTGTGCTCCCATAGTTTTTAAAGAAATTCAAAGAGAGAACCCCAGGTACAACAAAAACCTCTTTTAAAAGAAAGGTTTTAGCAAGAAATTTAGTTAATTGATCAATAAATAGAGTACCTATTGTTATACTAAAAAGTAGCAATAGGTGCGTTTTTCGATATTTTAACGAGAAAGAATTTGCCATCTAA
>PFNU01000148.1 GCA_002792135.1 bacterium (Candidatus Torokbacteria) CG_4_10_14_0_2_um_filter_35_8
CATTTGGAACCAAAGTCAAAATCCCAGACTACTTTGGAGATACCATTTTCACAGTAGAAGATAGGATGGGATACTCTAGTAGAATTGATATTTGGTTTTCTTCAAGAAGACAAGCTATAAACTTCGGAAAAAGAACTGTTAAAATGACAGTTCTATAAAAAAATGAATAATAACTTAATATAAAAAATAGGGGACGGCTCATAAACCCCATGATACGGGGTACAAAGGCTGTCCTCTATTTTGTTTGAAATAATAAAAAAATCAACTATTATAGCCAAAAAAGCCCTTATTTTTGGGCTTTTTCTGATTAAAATTACAAATAAAATACTAACCACTTACTTCTATAGCCCTAGTAACCTATTTTTCCTTTTTATCTCTCTCAAACAAAAACTTAACAACAATAATCGCAAGACCGAATATTTTAATAAGGCTTTCACCAATAAATAGGGGAACAGTATAACCTGATCCGAACTTTATCCATCCAAACCCAAGAAAAAAAACAACAAAATAATCTAAAATCACAATTCCTACAATACAGGCAAGAATCCACCTAGACCACTGGCCTCTCATACGAATAATATCTCTTTTTTCTTCTGCTTTTATTTGGGCAAATATTTGCTCGCTCTCCAATTGATCAAATGCCTCACTTCTTGTCCAATCCTGAGAAAGTACTTTCTCTTCTTTTACTAATTTAACCGCCTCTCTTCTCAATTTTACATCTTCCCCTTTAATACCTTTCATAAGCCTAATTCTTTAATTCTAATTTTAATCACTTCTCTAGATACGCCAAACATTTTAGCAAGCAGTGCGATACTGACTTCGGAATTATCTAAAGCATATTTATCCATGGCTTTTTTTAGCATTTCATCTGGTACTAAAAGGTTTGCGGCAAAAAAATTAGCCTCTCTTTCCACAGGACTTGAACCTAAAATTCCTGCCCATCTTGGCAATACTCCATATTTATTAGGGTTGTGCTTTAAAATATAGTGACCAAATTCATGAGCAACAGTAAATGTCTGCCTATTTGGGCAGTCTTGTGTATTAACAAAAATTATCTTTTTCTTAGGATCAAAAAAACCAGAGATGTCTCTTAATTTATCTGGCATTTTAATGAAATTAATTTTAACTTCTTCTTGTTCGGGTATGTCAAAAATAGGAACTATTGGTTCCTCAATTTTATATTTTTTTAATAATTCTTCTGCTTTGTTTTTGGTCCTGGTATAGCCTTTATTGCTCATAGTTTTAATACTTATGGATATTTTCTGCTGTCATTACATATAATACCAAAATGCTTTAAAGGCCTAAATTCATCTGGCTCTGAATAGGTTTATCTTCCAGATCACGCATCATTGCACTTTGATCATCTGAGCTTTTTTTATTTTTATCTTCAATGTCTTCATTTTTATCCTCGGCCTCTTTTTTGTTTTCCATAATTTTATCAAAATCTTTAAGAATTTTTGGGATTTTTGCAAAATCAGCTTCAATCATTTCCTTAAGCTGGCCTCTATATAGTGCTGCTGCAGGATGAAAAATAGGAAAATAAAGCCTATTACCCTTCTTGAAAACCTTGCCATGATCTCGAGAAATCCCACATTTTGGTAAAAAATGATTCATACTAAAACGACCCAAAGTAACGATTAATTTAGGGTTAATAACTTCTATTTGTTGGTCAAGATATGGAGTACAAGCATCAATCTCAACTGGCAAAGGATCTCTATTTCCTGGAGGACGACACTTAACAATGTTTCCAATAAAAACTTCTTTTCTTTTAAATCCTGTTTTTTGCAAAAGTTCATCCAGATACTTTCCTGCTGCACCACAAAAAGGACGACCCGCAAGATCTTCAGATTGCCCTGGTCCTTCACCAACAAATATAACTTCGGCTTTTTCTGATCCCTCTCCAGAAACCGTATTGGTTCTAGTTTTATGTAAAAGACACTCTTTGCAAGTACTTATCTTTTTGGAGATAACAGAAAGAGTCATGTAGTTAAGAAACACTAAAGATAAAAGGCTGCCAATTTCCAGAACCTCCCCTAGCCCCTTCCTTGGTAAGGAGGGGAACACTACATCTCATTCCTGTAATACTTTGGAGAATTCCTAACTTACTTTAAATCCAAACTCCCTTCAGCCCTAGGCTGATCCGCCTTGGGCGGAAATTTCTAATTAATGTCTAATGATAAAATGTCTAAGTTTTGGTCATTGGTCATTTTTTTAATTGGGTTTTGATTAGAAATTCTTAATTCTTAATTAGACATTTACTATCAGAATCCTAGAACCGTCTAGGCCTTCTATCCTGCTTTTTATCTTCTGGGCCTAAAGCAGCTTTATGTGAAAGATTTATTCTTCCCATCTCGTCAATCTCCACTACGATAACAGGGATCATATCACCTACCTTTACTACATCTTCTACTTTTCTTATTCTTCTGTCAGAAAATTGGGAGATATGAACCAAGCCCTCTTGGCCAGGCAAGATCTCTACAAAAGCACCAAAATTAGTAATTCTGGTAACTTTTCCTTCAAATTTTTCACCAACTGCTACCTCTCGTGTCAAATCTTTAATCCATCGAACGGCCTTATCGGCAGAATCTTTGTCAACAGAACAGACCATTACTAAGCCGGTATCTTCAATATCTATTTCTACACCAGTTTCAGCAATGATTTTATTGATCATTTTTCCTCCTGGACCAATAACATCGCGGATTCTCTCAGGATTGATTTCTATAGTATAAATTCGTGGTGCGTAAGGAGAAAGTTCTTTCCTGGGTTCTGGGATAACTGATTCCATAATATCAAGAATCTTTAGTCTTGCTTTTTTTGCTTTTTCTAAGGTTTCAGAAATAATTTTAGGAGTAAGGCCGGAAGTTTTGACATCCATTTGAATAGCAGTAATTCCCTTCCTTGTTCCTGTCACTTTAAAGTCCATATCTCCTTTATAATCTTCAAGTCCCGCAATATCTGTCAAAATCTCATATTTACCACCTTTGGTAATATCTTTTTCATCCTCAGCAACAAGACCCATAGCAACTCCTGAGACAGGTGCCTTAATAGGAACACCAGCATCCATAAGGGCAAGAGAAGACCCGCAAGTCGATGCCATAGAAGTAGAACCATTGGAGCTTAGAATCTCTGTTACCACACGAATCGTATAAGGAAAATCTTCTTTTTCTGGCAAAACAGGAATCAAAGCTTTTTCTGCCAGAGCGCCATGTCCTATTTCTCTTCTTGAAGGAGCTCGAAGTGGCATAACCTCTCCTGAACAAAAAGGAGGAAAATTATAATGATGCATATAGCGTTTTTCGCCTTCTTCTTCCATAGTATCAATAAGTTGAACTTGCCCTGAAGATCCTAACGTTACAACGCTTAATGCCTGAGTTCTTCCTCTTGTAAAAAGACCAGAGCCATGGGTTCTAGAAAGATTTCCTACCTCGCAAGAGATTGGCCTTACCTCATCAAGTGCTCGTCCATCAACTCTCTTTTTATTCTCCAAAATCTCTTTTCTTACCTTATCCTTAATAATCTTATCTAAAGCTTTCTTAATATTAGCTTCTGTAAAAACACTACCTTCTTTACCGCTTGCAAGCTTCTCTATTAAATCTTCCTGCATCTTTGCAATATTAGTTTCCCTCTCTTCCATGTTCTTTACAAAAAGAGCTTTTTCTAGCTTTGCCTCTATCTCTTTTTTAACTTTATCCAAAACTTCAGAAGATGCATCTTCCTCTTTTATGATTTTAGAAGGGAGCAATTCTTTTTTAGAGTTTTTTCCTTCTGCTTTTTCTGTCTCTTTTACCAATTCTTCTTGGAGATTTGATAATTTTTTAATATAATCATGTGCTGTTTTACAAGCAAAAATCACATCTTTTTCTTCTGCCTCAGAAGCATCTGCCTCTATCATAGCTATCTTCTCTTTGGTTCCTGACACTGTAACAAGGCAAGATGCTTTTTCGGCATCAGCCACAGAAGGGTTAATTTGCCATTTATCATTAATCTTACCAATCTTTACACAGGAGATAGGACCAGAAAAAGGAATCCCTGAAACTAAAAGAGCAGCTGATGCTGCTACAGGAGATACTACCTCTGGATCATTTTCTCCATCAATAGATAAAACTGTCAAAATAATCTGAATATCATTCCTAATGTTTTCGTCAAAAAAAGGCCTAATAGACCTATCAACAACCCGACCGGTAAGTACGGCATCATCTGTTGGTCGTCCTTCTCTTTTTATAAATCTCGACCCTTTAATTTTTCCTGCTGCATAAAACCTCTCTTCATAGTCAACCATTAAAGGTAGATAATCTATATCCTCTCTGATGTTCTCTTGCAGCACTACCGTTGCTAAAATCTCAGTACCGCCGTATTTTGCAAGCACAGCGCCGTTTGCTTGGAAAGCAAGACCTCCAGTCTCAAGACTGAAAGGTTTCTTAGAGATTTCAATCTCTTTTTTTATGGATTTCATTTTAAATCTTTCTCCTTTCTTTGCTGGTCCACAGGCTCTAGAATACTACCTTTGAAAGTAGTATTTCTATTGTCTGCGGATCAACACGAGTTAAAAATAAGAATTATGAATTATGAATCAAGAATTAGGAATTTAATTCACTACCCCCTACATCCTAATCCCTAATCTTTCTTAAATCTTATCACTATTCTTCTATTTGGTTCTTCGCCTAAACTTTCCGTGCTAATATCACCGCAAGGTGCAAGCTCTGTGTGAATTATTTTTCTTTCAAACCCTGTCATGGGCTTAAGCATTACAAACCTTTTTGTTTCTCTTACTTTTATAAGAGCATCTTGAGCAACTTCTTTTAAAAACACTTCTTTCCTTTTTCGGTAATTATCAATATCCAAAATCAAGAGAGGCAAGCTAATTTCTCTCGTGTCTTTCTTACCCTTACTTTTAGACTTTTCTTTACTGAGCATATTACGGAATGTCAAAAGTCTTAAAAGGTATTCCAAAGATTTCAAGGTAGACCCATCTCTTCCAATCAAAAGAGAAGGGGTATCAACATCTATATTTACTCTTATTACCTTACTATCTTCTTTAGATAAAGTTTCTACTTCTATTTTAGGATCAAACCCCATTTTTTGTACCAATTTTTCTGCTTGCTTTTTAATAAAACCTATCTCTTTTTCTCCCATGTTCACTGTATTAAACATTAAGATTTACGCTTGATAACAACATACTGCTGTATTATTGCAAAAATAATTCCACAAGTCCAGTATAAAGCAAGGCCTGATGGAAAAGAAACAGCAAACCAGAAAGTAAGAAGAGGCATCATATAAGTCATCTGAGTATTTAGACTTTGTGCAAATTCTTGTTTGTAGGAAAATTCTTCTTTTGGATTCTTTTTTATAACTTGTTTGTTGTCATCTCTTTTCTTCCCTGTGGTCATCATTTTAGACTGCCAAAACTGAAGCCCTGCTGCAATAAAAGCTAAAACATAATTAGGACGAGACAAATCTAAAATTCCCAAGAAATTACTATTAATAATACCTGGATCGGCTACAAAAGCATAGAGACTTCCTGAGATATCATCTCCTGAAAGCCCTGTCCTAAATACTCGAAAAAGCGCTATGAAAAAAGGAAACTGAATAAGAAGTGGCAGGCAAGAACTAAAAGGATTAATCTTATTTTTCTTATAAAAATCCATGAGAGCCTGTGCTTCCTTTGCCTTATCTTTTTTATACTTCTTTTTGATCTCATCCATCTCTGGCTGAAGCTCCTGCATCTTTTGCTGAGCCACAATAGATTTCCAGGATATAGGGATGAGAAGAAGGCGGATGAATACTGTCAAAACAATAATAGCAAGCCCCAAGTCATGCCAAGGAAGATAATTATAAATAAGAATAAGAAAATTGAGAAGAGGTTGGTATAGTAATATATTGAAAAGTTGACCCATGGGTTAGGGGTTAGGTTGTAGGGGGTAGTGGATTAAATTAAAAATGCAGAGTTTAAAATTCAAAATTGTTAGGCACCAGAAGGTGTCATTCCTGCCCCGTACTGATTACGGGGTAAACTCCAACAGGAATCCATACTTAGCGTAAGCAATAGAACTCCAGATGGATTCCTGCCTGCGCGGGAATGACACATCGTGTTGTTCGCACAGAAATTCGTCCGCCTGCGGCGGATTCGTATTGCTTTTGCTTCAGGCTTTTTTGATTTTTTATTTTTTCAGCCCTAGGCTAATCCGCCGAATCCGTCCGCCCGTGGCGGAAGAAGGCGGAAAACTTTAAACTTTCTTCGGTACTGGGTCATAACCTCCCGTGTTGAACGGATGACACTTAAGAATTCTTTTCAAGCCTAGGAAAGACCCTTTCGATACTCCATGAGTCTTTATTGCCTGATAAGTATATTCAGAACAAGTGGGATGAAAGCGACAAAAGCCATAAGAAAAAAACAGGGATAGAATCCCATGATCCGGAGAGAGTGTGTGTTGGTATAGTTTGATTAGTAGAAGCAGAGGGTATTTAAGCATGTAGGTTGTAG
>PFNU01000098.1:0-864 GCA_002792135.1 bacterium (Candidatus Torokbacteria) CG_4_10_14_0_2_um_filter_35_8
TTGTAGATCTTCCAGTAGAGGAAGAGCGAGAAGAAATTATTAAGATTCATCTTAGAAAAATTAAGAGATCTCTCTCCTCAGAAGCAGTAAAGAAAATTGCTCAAGCTAGTCGGGGTTACTCGGGAGCAGAGTTAGAAGCAGGAGTAATTGCTGGTCTTTGGAAGGCTTTTTCTGATGGGAAAAGAAATCTCACTGAAGAGGATATTATCTTTTCTATCAATCAGGATATTCCTCTCTCGATAACAATGAAGGAACAAATGGCAACCTTAAGAAAATGGGTTGAAACCAGAGCTCGACCAGCTTCCTCAAAGAAAGAGATAGAAGAAGTTACATCCAACGGAAAAAGACGTAAAGCAACTTCCTTAGATGAGTTAAATTAGGAAAGGTTAAAAGATGGAAATTACAAATCTCAATGCATCCTATGCAGTAGCTCTTCACGTTTCCCTCATTGGAGGGATCTCTTATAAGAGAGACTATAAAGAATCAACAGTAAGGAACGACGGTGCTGAAATTAGAAAGTGGGAAACAGAGTCCGTCGTTCTCGATAAAGAGGAAAGAAACGAAGCCACTAAACTAAAGTCCAGAATCTATAATCTAGTAGATAAAGCAACAGTTAAAACTCTCTTAGGTCCTGTTTGTCAGAAGGAAAAGAGAGAAGCTTTAGAAAAAGCTTTAGAAGAAGTAGATAAAGTCCAGGAAGACTTTAATAACGAAGCAAGAACCTGTCATTTAGATGTTCATTATGCCATCTTTTCTATCTCTCCAGGAGACCCAATGATGGTTAAAGTAGTTGCTGATCAAGTTATCTCTGCAACTCAAGATATTGAAGAAGCTCTAACTCTACAAGATAGACTTGCTCTAAAT
>PFNU01000098.1:1081-1223 GCA_002792135.1 bacterium (Candidatus Torokbacteria) CG_4_10_14_0_2_um_filter_35_8
AAAAGGTTGATAAGAAAAAGGAATCACTTGAAGAAATTCTAAAGGAGACTTCCCTCTCTGGAGTTAAACGAACTAGAGCTTTCTTTGTTCAATCTCTCCAAAGTTTAGCAGGAGAAATTGTCGAACAGCCTCCGGAGGAAGA
>PFNU01000138.1 GCA_002792135.1 bacterium (Candidatus Torokbacteria) CG_4_10_14_0_2_um_filter_35_8
AAGGAGGTGTAATATATGAACACCAGAACTAAAAAAATATTAATCTCTATAGCGGCATTTTCACTAATTTCGTTAGTAGCTATCCCTCTAGTGGCTTCTGCTGATCTAGCAGAACCAGTGGAGACAGACCTTCCTACAGGTAGTTTAAGCGAGAAAATCAAAGCAATCGTCAATCAAGTAGCTCTAATAATAGCAAGTATTTGTGTTTTAATTATTATTTTCGGAGGTATTATGTATGCTGTTTCAGGTGGAAAAGAAGAGCAGATGACATCCGCAAAGAATATAGTTATCTACGCAGTAGTAGGTCTGATCATTGTAGCACTTGCTTGGGTGCTTGTTGGGTTTGTTGTTAAGGTGATGAATATAGGGTAATAATGGGGCAGAATAGTGAAGCAAGTAATTAGCACAAATTTTATTTTTTGTTTAAGATTTGATAACCAAAAAAAACAGACACGATTGGGAACTTCTATTTGAGATTATCCTAAGTGTCTGTATTTTGGAACTTTTGTCTATGCTTTGTAGAATAGAGTATTTAAGTATAGGTGATGATCTGATTGGTCTTAGTGGATAAATTTCTTTTTCATGTTATAATTATTTATAAGTAGGGTAGTACTTAAAAGTATTTAGCGGATGGTTTTTGTTAGAAGAAGACAACTTAAAACCCATTTTTTACAGTTTACTGCTGTATTTTTAGTATTATGTTGTCCTACGGCGGGCTTTGCTTTTAATGGAGCAGAAGATACACAAAATCCGGCTGATTTATTAAATAAAGTTTCAGGTATTTTAGGGTTAGTATTTCTTGTAGGAATAATAGTTTCTTTATTTAACTATTTAATATCCACCGAAATTCCAGAAAAAAACTTGTATTTTTCTTCCGCAATGACTTTTCTAATTGTATTTATTGTCCTTATAATTGCAAAGATTTTTCTAGATCTCTGGCTTGCTGGTACGTTTGGTGAATTAGGTGGTACAGGCGATATGGGCTTCTAATACTATTTTAATTTATATAATATTCCTCTATCTTCTATTTCTATCCGAATAGCTTCCTTCTTTAGAAAATCTTGAAAGATCTCATATTCTTTATAATATTGAGTAATGTATGCAGGTAAATCCTGTTTGTTTTTTTTAATTTGTGTTTCTTTGTAAAAGAGGATGTACGTTATTCTATTTTCTTTAAATACCTCTCTGATTTTTGAATATTCTTGATAATTAATCCGCAAGCAGCCGAAAACTTTCAAGAAGATGTCAGATATTATATATTCATTGTTTTTGTAGATGAAGTAACCAAATGGAGGATAATTAGTATATATTTTAGAGTCTTCTTTTGGTATCATAATGTTATTTATATAGTCCGCCGTGGTGGACAAATTAAAGCCCCTTGTACTTTTTTGCTTCTGAAGGAATTTTTCTTCTCCATTTTTTTGTAATAAAAAAGAAAAGTTTCCTCCTACAAACGAAAGTCTTATAAAAATAGTTGCTAGGATAAAAACAGCGATAATTAAATAGCTAATTTCGTAAAGATGCTTATCGGTTTTTTTAAAGATATCAAGTGATTTTGCTGTCATGATTGCCAGAAGAGGAAAAATAGGCATAGCATACCAAGTTACATTATTCGCTGTTATGATCCAAAAGATAATGAATGATAGTGTAATAATTGCAATATAAACTGCTAGTTGGTTTCGCTTTTTATTTAAGACTAAATAGAGAAGAAAAAATGGGGTAAACACAAGGTATAAAAAACCAATGTTTGTCCAAAAATCTGACTTACTTTTATAGTTAGTTTCCATGGTTATTTTCCAGGGAGTAATGATCTTATCTAATATTCCTGGTTTTTGTCCGTAGATATCTTTTAGGTATTTATTTCCAATATTGAGATATTCTTTACAGCAGTTTATTTCTTCTTTTATTAATATTGAATTCTGTAAATTTTTTTCTTCAAATTTAAGTGTTTTTAGATCAACTCTTGCTTTAAAACTTGATAAGAGTGGATAGATTTGGATCCATGGAAGGATAGTTACGGCAATCATCACGAAAAAGACAAAGACAGTGATAGTTTTTCTTTTTAAATCTAATTTTTTCGTTTTTTGTATTAAGATAATCAAAATAATAGCTGGTAGGCTAAGAAGAAGTGAATATTTAATTCCTACTCCAATGCCAAAGATAAAAGCTGACAGGACAAGCCATTTAAGTTTTCTAGTTTTGAGCCATATTTGGAAAAGATAGAGAAAAGAGATAAAAAAGAAAGTTAGGGCAAGGTCTACTTTAGCAATTCCTTCGGAATGAGCAAAAACAATAGGGGTTGTAAGAAAAACAATACTGGCAAATAAAGCTACCTTTTTTGAATAAATTTTCTTGGTAAAGAGAAAAATACCCAAAGCGGCCAGAGAGCTCATTATTCCTGAAAAGCTTATTACTAAAGGACTTTTTCCAAGTGACAAAAGCATTGTATAAATTAGTTCCATATTGCGCCAGCCATATGCTCCGTCAAAGATTATCTTATGATGCTCAAGATATAAATTTGGATAATTTAGATAAGATGCAAAAGAGTCATAATCTAAAGGCAAAGGCGTTATGCTGTCAAGAAAACTTAAGGAGATAACAGTAGTAATAATAAAAGCTAGAAGAAGGCCGTGAGTAGTAAACTTAAGATCTATTGTTTTTTGATATAGCCAAAAAACAGTTTTCCATATTTTTCTAATATTGATAATTAGAAGAATAATAAATAAAAAGATAAGACTTTCTTTATATAAAAGCCCAAGTATGCCAATAGTAAAAATTAGTATTATAAGTAGAGAAATTCCAAAAGCAGTCGCTATTAGATAAGCTGCGGTTTTTTCTTTGAACCTAGCTTTGATAATATTTAGTAAGTTTTGCCCTAAAGCAGAACACAGGAGAAGAAACGCAAAAAGTAAAAGATAAGTTTTTCCGTATGTTGCTAAGAATTGTTTAATAGATATTTCTCTAAGAGGTATAATATGTCCAATAATACTAACGAGGAATACTAGAAAAAAGGTGGCTAAAGGAATTATCAAAATTATATGAATAACGCGGAGTTTTATTTCTCCTTTACTAGAATTTGCAAAAGTAGATATTTTTTTATAGACAAGGCTAAGTGTAGCTATACTAATAACTGTTGTTAGGGCTTGTATAGCAAAGTTTGGATGATAGTAATAATAACTTATAGTAATAATAAAAATCCAAGCGAAGCTTAAAGCGATAAAGATTGATTTTTTATTTTGGAATATCTTTTGTAAATTCGTGATCATATTTAATCCTGAAACAAAGAAATGATTTCCTTATTTAATTTTTCTAGATTTTTTTCTAATAAATAATGTTTTAAAACGTAATCCTTTCCTTTCCTGCCCATTTTTCTAGCTATCTTTTTGTTTTTAATAATTTTCAATAGCTTCTTAATAAAATCCTTATAATTCCAAGATTTAAAGTAAAGACCACATTTTGCTTTTATCTCAATAATTTCTTTGAGTTCTCCCTTGGCATTGGTTAAAATTGGTTTTCTGAAATACATATACTCAAAAGTTTTCGTTGGAAGAGAAGATCTCAAGCTCTTTTTATTGGCTAGTGATACGAGACCAATGTCTGCATTATGGATATATTTAAAGGCCTTCTTTCTCGAAACTTGATCTATGAATTTTACATTATTAAGATTGTATTTTTTTACTATGTTTTTCATTTTTTCTTTTTTTTCTCCTTCACCCACAAAAATAAAAGCTACCCTTTTTAAATAGGGGTTTTTTGACTTGTGCATTTTTTTTGCAAATTCTATAAATTGTATTAAATCTTGAAAATGACTCTGGTTTCCTGTGTAGATGATATTTGTTTTATTTCTGTTCCTTCTTGTCTTCTGCTTAACCCACTCTATTTCTGATCCTAAGCCATTTGGTATAAGAATTATTTTTTTATTTTTTATTTTTTGAAAAATATTTTTCTGAAATCCCCTAGTTACTGTTACGATCAAATCACTCTTTTGGTAAAGTTTTTTCTCTAGATATTTAAGTATTTTAATGAGAAGTTTATTTTTAATCATCCCAACATCTATTGCTACTTCTGGCCAGATGTCTCTTATGTCAAGGATAAATTTTTTTGATTTGATTTTGCCAAAAATAGCAGGACCTATGGGTACAGAAAGCGGAGGCGAAGAAGCAATTATTAAATCTTGTTTCTTGAGAAAAAACAGTAAATATATTGTACTTGTTAGACTAAAAGAAATGTAGTTTAACATCCTTTTTAAAACCCCTTCATTTTTAGCTGCTATTTCGAAGGTTCTTACTATATGAATACTATTCTGCCTCTCTTTTTTAATGAATTTAAGTTTATATTTTTTAGGCTTGATTCCAGTAGGATAATTTGGTATCCCGCAGATTACTATTACTTGATTTTTCTTGTTTGCAAAAAACCGAGCCATTTCAAAGGCTCTTTTTGACACCGCACAAGATGTAGGAGGGAAATATTGTGCTATAATACAGATTCTCATAAGTAAGTACGTCTTATGTTAATTTAGGAAGAGACTGCTTCGATAATATAATGACGACTTATCTTTATTCTTTTCCCTTTGTGACCAAAACCCCAATTACCCATAAACATTGCAAGAGGTATAAAAATAATGATTAGGTTTGCTAATAAGTTAAGAAAAGGGTTGTATTTTGTATTGAAAGGGTGTATTTTTGTGCCTTTCGTCTGTTTTATTTGGAAATTACATTTTTTAAGAATTTCTTCCATTTCCCAAAGTGATATAGGGTTTGTATGTCCAGATTTTTTTATGCTTGATGGAAGAAAATTAAAAAACCTCCCTGTTAACAAAAAAAGCAATCTTGATTCATAGCTAGTAATATTGGGTGCCGATATGATTAATATTCCTTTCTTCTTTAATAATTTTTTGCAATCTCTTATAAATTTATGGGGATTTTCTAAATGTTCAATAACTTCTATAGCAGTAATAATATCGAATTTCTTTCTGATTTTTAGCAACTTATTAAGATCTTGTTCGTAGAAGTCTATATTCTTGTCTTTGAGTATAAAAATTCTCCTACTTTTGTCTAACCCTGACAAGGATTTAAATTCTAAATTTTGTATATAATTCAAAAAAAAGCCTGGACCACAACCTATATCCAACAACCTCCCTTTGTCTTTATTTCGTAATATAGTTTTTATCTCCTGATATATCGTTTTATCTGACCAGTTTTCAATTCTGATGTTTTTGTCTTTTTGCTTTTTCATGTTTAATTTGTTTTAAACTCTTATCCCTCACAATCTTTGTAATATCCCTCTCAATCTTCTCCATCTTCAAAAATATCTTAAACACAAGATAGGAAAGCACTAAAATCGCAATATAAATTATCAAATCAGCACCTCTTGTAATGCCGAGTATTTGAGCAAGAGTACTTGTGATGCTTGGAAAGAGAAAAACTATTATAACACTAAGCCATAAAATAACCCAGAAAGCGGTCTCTTTTAATGTCAGAGATCCTTTTTTAAATTTGGAGATTAGATTTACGATTATAAGAAGGCTTGAAGTAATAACGAGTACTTGTAGAATCATAGGGTTAGAAATAGTTTGTAGTTTATAATTAAAGGTAATGCGAATAATACGAATTACTTGCGAATTTTATGCGAATTTCTGTGCGAATTACAGTAGACGTCATTCTGGTCCGCCCGCGGCGGAAGCGGAGCGAAGAATCCCGTTGGCACGTAGTACGTGCCGTGGATCTTGCAACGTCTTTGACTTAACGGGATTCTTCTTCTCCTTCGCCTGCGGGCTACGGAGGATCAGGATGACGTGGTATTTTTGGTGGATATCTAGAATTCGTGATTCGTAATTATTGATTCGTAATTCTCACCCTACTATTTTCCTTAAAATCAAACAAAACGCAGTCCTCACCCCTTTTCCAAGACTCTGCCCTCTTGAAAGAGAATAGGGAGTATAGATTGCTTGAATTGGTACTTCTTTAAGTCTTAACTTGTGATCTGCAATTTCTTTGATGATTTCTGAACTTACTTCGTAGCCATTGCACTTGATCTTAATTTTCTGAGCAGCTTTTCTCGAGAAAGCTCTTAAGCCTGATTGGGAATCTGATACCATAATGCCAAACATAAGAAATGTGAGGATATTTCCGATTTTATTGAAAATTATTCTTATAAAAGGCATGTTTTTATCGTGGGTTCTTGAACCTATCACTGCACTTGCTCCTTTTTTCAAGATTGGTTTGATAACTTTTTTAATGTCTTCTGCTTTGTGTTGGCCGTCAGCATCAAAAGTTACAATAATGTCAGCGTTTTTAAGAAGCGCTGCTTCAATGCCTGTTTTAGTTGCAGCACCTACCCCTCTATTAATTATATGTTTTAGTAAGATTACACCTTTAAACTTTCTAACCTCGTTTTCCGTGTTATCGGTGCTTCCGTCATCAACCACAATAGTATTATAAAACCCGTGTTTTTTTAAATCTAAGATTACCTCCTTAATGGTGCCTTGTTCGTTGTAGGCAGGAATTACGATGAATATCCTCATGTTTTTAAAAATACATCTGGGTA
>PFNU01000091.1 GCA_002792135.1 bacterium (Candidatus Torokbacteria) CG_4_10_14_0_2_um_filter_35_8
ACTTTTCCATATGGTTTGCGCAAGTAATCCTCAAGGTAAATTGAAGGACATAAAGGAAGGAAAAAACGAGTGGCTTTCTGAAAACCAGTTACTTAGTTCGCAGAAAAAATTCTATGATATCAACGACATTTTAAAATGGCTACAAAAACCGCCAGTAAACCGAATTATAGAGAAAAGTTACATTATCAAGTCGTTTTAGGAGTAGCTTTCTTTCTATCCAAGTGTTTAAGTAGCGTCAAATAAGAACTAAAAATCGTTGTCAGTAGTTGTAAAAAAGGAGAAATAAAAATCATAAGAACAAGCCACCCAATAAAACTTGCCTTAGGACTATATAGAATCAAAGGGATTCCGAAATTTTGAAGATTAGAATTAGAATCAAATAACAGCAAAACACAGCGTCCCCAAATAACAAGCATTATAATAAAAGTAAAAATCGATGTAATCATTGCATATCTCAATATCTTTCTAAGGGTATTTTTTGTATCCTTATTTTTAATAACCACCCTCTTTGCAATATACCATCCAATAACAAATCCAAATAATATATTTAAAAACGGAACTCCCATGCCTACCGCAACACACAGTAAATCCAAAAAGGCAAAAATCCCAAAAATAATCCTTTTATTCCACTTAAAGATCACCTTCATATGATTTGGAATCACGATTTTTTTGCTGGCTTTATTAAAACCTTCGGGTTCAGAGGTTTAAAACGATCTATAACCTTCCCATTCTTCTCAACTTTTTCTAAAAACATCTTCTTCGGACGCACCCACATCACCCCATCCTCAAGGTGAATATATACAACCATTTCTTCAAGGGTCTCACTGTGTAATGCTGTACCTAAAACTCTCACTTTTGTACCTTTATAATGCTTATAAATCCCATCAAGTTTAAGTTTCTTCATATTATAGAATTTAAAAATTGCACAACCTACTACTAATCTTATATAATGAATACAAATCCATAATATCACAAAAAAACAAAATAATAAAAATATCCACCAAAAGAAGAAAGCCAGATAAGTTACCGAATGACTACCAGAAGTTTAAGAGGTATTTGCTTAAGAGGGTATAAAATTCTGAGAATTTAAATACTTTTGTAAAGACATTATATATAAAAAAATTGGAATATCAATAAAATACTGATGATCAATTATATTGTTCAATAGATTCTTTAAGTT
>PFNU01000010.1:0-441 GCA_002792135.1 bacterium (Candidatus Torokbacteria) CG_4_10_14_0_2_um_filter_35_8
TGATGTAAAAGTTCCTGCTCCACACCCCAAATCAAGAATTTTATCTGACGATTTTAGGTTAAGATTAGACAAAACATTGTTTATTCTATACTTATGGAATTTTGTTTTTTTATTTTGTTTTTTTAAATGAATTTCATACCCTTCGGGGTTATTTTCAGATTTGTTATTTTTCATGTTTGTAAACCTCTATTATTTTTTTTATTACTTTTTTGTTATTAAACTTCTCATTATAAATCTTTTTATATCTATCTCTACTTAACACATATGAATAAGATATATCATTACCTCTATTATCCATCATTTTCAATTCACCCTTTTTCTGTATATCACTAAGAGATAACAAATAATGTCTATAACTACTAGCTAATAACACATGTTTCTTAATAGAGAATATCTTTTCTATATTGTTTACATATTCTATCATTTCTGTTGTTGTTGAAT
>PFNU01000010.1:607-1098 GCA_002792135.1 bacterium (Candidatus Torokbacteria) CG_4_10_14_0_2_um_filter_35_8
TTTGCCTCTCTAGGGTCTTCAAAGATACCTCGTATATTTATATATTTCATAGCTTTTAATGTGAGAGTATTAGAATTACTCTTTAAATATATACGAGAATTTCTGAAAGTAGCATATATCTGATTAGTATTAAATCTACCATTGCCAGAGAAGATAAACTGATCATAAGAAACGATGGAAAACGCTTTAGAGGTCTTATCTATAGTAGCTACTCTCATTATAGCATCATTTTGTAATAGTTCTATAGGTTTTGGTAATAATAACTTTGTCCTCTTTATAGAACAACCATAAGTCATATCACAACATTCTGATACGTCTGCTGTTTCTATCTCTACACACCCTAAATCTTGTATGACATTTTCTGATAACGTTCTGTTCTTAGCATAATCTTGCCGTATAAGTAAAGCCCTAGTATTATTTATCCAAAATTCATACTGACGTTTATCGCCAATATCATCATCAGACATCTGTCCTCTCTTCAAGGACATCGC
>PFNU01000018.1 GCA_002792135.1 bacterium (Candidatus Torokbacteria) CG_4_10_14_0_2_um_filter_35_8
CTTTATCTGATTCAGTACTTATTGATGGTGCCGATACCCTAAGTTATTCTACTATAGGTAATATAAGTAACTCTAAAGGAACAGTAAGTTTCTGGTTTAGACCTTTACTTCCGTATAATAAATACTCTGAAAATAAATACTTAATAAATTCTGAAGATGTAACAAATAAACTAGTAAGACTTTATTACAATTATTCTGATTATAAGTATCACCTTCAATTTTTTAATGGTACCAATTGGACTACAGTACAAAGCGTATCTTCTGTTCAATCTTTTTCTAAAGATACCTGGCAACACATACTCCTTACTTATGATAATACCGTTGGAGTAAATCTTTATGTAAATGGATCATCAGATGGAACTTACTCTGGATCTTGGACAGCACAAACTCTTCCAACTAATATTTATGTTGGTTCTCTATATAACTCTACAGCTAACACTAATCAAGCTGATTCTTACTTTGATGATCTTGCAATTTATGATTATGTATTAAACTTGGTAGAAATAAATAACCTCTATACAAGATCAACTGAACTTGGAAGATACGCATCTTTAACTCCAGCTATTCTGGTATCTTCAGTATATGATACAACTCACACAACAGCTGATTATAACTTCGTAGGATTCTTGAACTTATCTTCGTACAATATTCCTTCATCAAATGAGGAAATTACAATAGAAATAAGATCAGGAGATGCTCCTACTCCAGATTTCACTTGGACTTCTTGGAATACTGTAGTATCAGGTCTTGATCCAACTCAAGAAGATAACAATCAATATATTCAGTATAGACTCACATTTAACTCAACTACAGAAGATAACACACCTTCTGTAAATGATTTCACTATAGGATACCTACCATCACCTTCACAATTTCCAGCTCCTCCAGAAGAACCCCTTCCACTAGGAGAAGAAGATCAAGACAGTGATGGTATGCCAGATACCTGGGAATCTGAACACGGTCTTAACCCGAGTGATCCCTCTGATGCAGATTTAGATAATGATAATGACGGACTCACAAATAAAGAGGAATA
>PFNU01000038.1:0-879 GCA_002792135.1 bacterium (Candidatus Torokbacteria) CG_4_10_14_0_2_um_filter_35_8
GTTCCTGGAACAAAATCCCAGTCAGAATCATCCAGGACTCTATATTCTCCATAAAAGTAAGAAATGCTAACATTCAAATTAGAGTCTATTGGATCTCTGAGATATAGTCTCCCTAATCTCTCGTCAATAGTCCAGCATCCAGAACCCGACGTTCCTAACTCCGTATCTCCATTAACAAAATCCACCCAAGTCGCAAAGGGAGTTCCAGCGGCTCCTCCAAGCTTGGAAACATAATACCGATCACCAGTCTCCATATTCTGAATATAAATCTTTATGTATCGGTTTACTCCATCTATAGTATCATTATAGAGATTCTGACGAGGCAACTGTCGATAAGTAATTCCGGATGGAATACGAACTCCAGTCGCTTGAGAAAAAACTTTGCCACTAGAAAGAAAACGAATCTGAGTATTAGCCTTTACTCCATCAGAGAAATAATCAAGAGTAATATTATATGGTTCATTAATTCCTTCTAAAAGAACAGTCTCAGCACTAAAAACAATAGAGATAATTTCTCCGGGGAGTGGGATTCTTCCTCTTGGTCCATTTCCTCCAAAGGAAACCCCATTACCAAAAACAACTTCCCAAGTTGTAGTTTCAGAAGACTCTCCGGTTATATTCGAGCGATGAAGACAACATTGTCTCGCAAAAGGATTGTTTGAAAAGTCACTAGTTGAGAATCTTTTCTCAAAAATCTCACTCCCTACCATAATCATAACTTCAGAAAGATTGATGATATTCTGAAGAGGGATCGGAATTCTCAATTCAGTAGCTCCGGTTCTTCTCCAAGGATCAGAAATACCAAGTATTCCATTAGGAACACCTTTCCCAATAATAAATCTTGGAGATCCTCTTCCTCTCACTGCAAATCCGGAAGAG
>PFNU01000038.1:893-1118 GCA_002792135.1 bacterium (Candidatus Torokbacteria) CG_4_10_14_0_2_um_filter_35_8
AGATTCTATAGGGGAAGAACTTAGAGTAAAGGATCTAGGGAAAGTATCTCCAAGTGTAAGATTCTCTTCAACTCTATCTCCTTCTCTACTTGACAGCAAAGAAAGAAGAGCTTCGTCGTCTCTTTCGAAGAAGGTTTTCCAACGAAGGGATTCTATAGGAGAATCAAACCAAGCAACCTCTCTAATCTCGGGAGAAGTTTCCTCCTGAGAGATAATTGGTTGCCA
>PFNU01000066.1 GCA_002792135.1 bacterium (Candidatus Torokbacteria) CG_4_10_14_0_2_um_filter_35_8
AAATAAAAGTCATTTCCTTCGGGGTATGACATTTCTATATGGCCAGAGGTATGACATTTCTATATGGCCTTGACAGCAGACAAGTAGATTTATTCGGAGAAATATGTTATATTTATAAACAAATCCTATGCATTCTTCAAATTAACCATCTATAAAGTGTATAAATAGGTAAAGAGGGATAGGTTTTGGAATTAAAGGAAATACTAAATATGAGCAAGAAATTAAGGTTTTTTATTTTGTTTTTTGGTACTTTGTTATTTATTATAACAGCCCCTATTCTTATAGCTTATAGCATAGGATATAGGTATGATTTTGAGAACAAGAGAGTGGTAAAAAAGGGAGTATTAGTATTGTGGGCTGAAAACTCTGATGTTGAAATTTTAATTAATGATGAAAAAATTGAGAACACAGAAACAAAGTCCAGTGGTCTAATAAATAAATATCTTAACTCAAAAGGATCATTATTTGAAATAGAACTTTTACCAGGGTCTTACACCATTAAACTTCAAAAAGAAGGATATGTTGCCTGGGAGAAAAGACTAAATATAAAATCAGGATATGCGACAATTGCTGATGGCATCCATCTTTTTCCAGAAAATCCTGAGATAAAAAAGATTGGAGGTGAAAACATCCAAATAGCATCTTTTGCAGAAGACGGTAAAAAAGCTTATTGGATAGAAGAAGATAGCAGTTTGACTGTTTTTGATTTTTCTAAAAAGAAAGTGGAAACCGCGCTTTCCCAAAAAGATATTAAAGGCTTAACACTCGATAAAAATTTTCTCTTTGTATCAAAAGATTCTAAAAGTATTCTTTTTAAAGCTTTGGACTCTAAAAGAAATACGCATTTTCTTATTTTAGATATTTCACTGAAAAAACCCAAAGTACACAATATTACTTCAGAACTTGCAAAAATGACTATCTCCGATCTTTCTTCCGAGAACTTTACTTGGCACCCAAAAGACAGCAAAAAGCTTCTAGTTTTGCACAAAGAAAATGTTTACGAGATAGATATTTTAGAGGAAGATAAAACTCCCAAACTACTTCTAGATAATATATTAACTCTAACTTCTAATAAAGATAAAATATATTTTATTCAGAAAGATAATACTCAAAACCCAAAGCCTATATTACAACAAGCAATCTTTTCTTATGATTTAAAAAATATCAGGATTAGAAAAATATTAGAACTTCCAAAGGGGAAATATATTAAAATCATTCCTTCTTCTAATAGTAAATATCTTTTACTTGACAAAGAAGGAAATTTATTTTTAGTAAATTCTAATAATCTTGAACAAATCGCAGACAATGTTAAAAACGCTTGCTGGTCGGAATCAAATAATAAGATTCTCATTAAGAAGAAATATGAGCTTTGGATATATGATGTCAAACCAGAAAAGGATGAAAGAAATCTAAATCTTTTAACAAGATATTCTTCAGAAGTTTATAATGCTTTCTTTCTTCCTACGACAAAATATGATTATGCCGTCTTTCAAGTAGGAAATAAAATAAAGGCAGTAGAATGTGATTATCGATATAAGGCTAATGCTTCTGATTTAGTGATTTTAAACCAAAATAAAAAAACTTATATAACATCTTCTTCTGATGGTAATTTCCTTTACTTTGTTGGTATTGGTAAAAAAAAGCAAAAGGTATTGTATGAAGTTAATATAGAATAGAAGATTTTATTGATTTTTCTTTCTTAAGTTGGTAGGATAAACATTAGTAGTCGCATAGAAAAACGGTTTTAGAGGCGGGGTAGCTCAGCTGGTAGAGCACAGGACTCATAAGCCTGACGTCGTGGGTTCGATCCCCACCTCCGCTATTAATTAGGCTACTAGATTACTAGGAATTAAGGAATTAGGTATCAGAATCAGGTATTAGCCTACTACCTCAGAAAATTTCAAGCATCAAGTACCAAATCCCAAACAAGCACCAATTTCAAAATCTAAAATTCAAAACAACTGGTTTTGGATTTTGAATTTAGATATTAGAATTTGTTTAGAGTTTAGAAATTCGGATTTAGGATTTTAACAAGTATTCATAGGCCTAAGTTTCTTATTTTTGGCATAAGGATTAACCATTTCTGAAGTGTGAAGAACGAACTATGCCGCGGGGTAGAGCAGTAGTAGCTCGCGAGGCCCATAACCTCGAGGTCGCCGGTGCAAATCCGGCCCCCGCAACAAGAAAGTTCAAAAATCAAAAATAAAAAATCAAAAAAGTATTTTTTAAACTTTTATTTTTAAGTTTTGAATTTTTTGGGCTCGTGGTGTAGCTTGGCCTAACACATCTCCCTGTCACGGAGAAGATCGGCGGTTCAAATCCGCTCGAGCCCGCCAGAAAGAATTTAAAAAATTAAAAATTAAAAAATACTCCAAATGTAAGGGGTATTTTTTTAACCATGCCCCGACTTTAGTAAAACGACACTAGTCCCTAGTCCCCACTAAACCCTTGACAATCCTCCTTTATTTGTATATCATACCCTGTCTCAAAAATTAAGAAAAATTGGCTATTCTAAGCATATTTTACTAACTAAAGCAGAAAGGTATGGCTGAAAAAATGTATTGGGGTGTATGCAATATACCAGCATTTATTTGCGGTATATGCTCCATTCGCAGATTATCTTTCTGCTGGTGTGGATATTCCTGGAAAAAGGATGACAAAGGAACTATTAGAATAGTAGCCTTTGATAGGTCTTGTCTAGGAGCAGTATCTAAACTAAGCAGAAAGTTATTGCTGCAGTAAAAATTATACGCCAAAATAACATTATTATATTGGTGTAGTAAGGAGGGGGTAAAATAAAAGCCCCAAATCGGTTTCCCTTTAAAGACATGGTTTGGGGTTTTATGATACATATAAGTTGAGTTGAATAAATATAAGAACATATATAAAATAATATTAGGGTTGTTTTTGCAATATAGGTTATAAATCTCCTCAGCCCAAGGCTGATCCACCTAGGGCGGATGACCAATTGCTTTAGGCTTTAGATATTAGGTTATAGGTGATAGGTAGCAGTTTTTTTCTACGACTTATCCTCTATTCCCTAATCCCTATCACCTACCCCCTAAATCCGCGAGAGTAATTCAGTGGTAGAATGTCACCTTCCCAAGGTGGACGTCGGGGGTTCGAATCCCCTCTCTCGCTTAAAAACTATCCCTACAACCTTGCCAACGTAGCTCAGTTGGTAGAGCGAGGCACTCGTAACGCCTAGGTCGTGGGTTCGATTCCCACCGTTGGCTTAAAGAGTTTTTACGAATATAAAAAACAGGGCACAAACCCTGCTTTTGTAATTTAAGAAATAATAATTATAAAGAGAGAATATAGAATTTAGAATTTAGAGTCTTAACTTACTGGCTACTAGTCTCTAATAACCTCTCGTCCTTCTACAAAGTTGGAACTTCCAAAGTATCTTTTCCTTCAAAATCTACTTCTTTACTCTCTTTATTCCACCAAAAACCAGAAAGAAATACTGAGATAAAAGTTTCGTCAATTTGCCCAGAAAGCCATTCCTGAAAATCGGTTCTTATGAGAATATGACTTGCTTTTATTTTCTCTTCCTTATCATTTCTATCGGTAACCTCTATAATATGAAATCCATATTTAGTTTTTACAAGATTACTTACTTCTCCTTTCTCTAAAGAAAAAGCAGCATCTTCAAACTCTTTTATCATATCCCCTTTAGAAAACCAACCTAAATCTCCTCCATTTTCTGCACTATAATTATCTTCACTATATTTTTGAGCAAGTTCGGAAAAACTTGCCTCACCTTTTTTTATTTCTTCTAATACTTTTTCTGCTTCTTCTCTTGCTTCTCCGATAACTTCTTCATCTTCCAGAACTTTCTCCTCTAGTTTTTTTCTACGAAGAGAGGGAATAAGAATTTTCTGTTTAAACTCATCAAGAGTCCAGCCATATATTTCATTAATCTTTTCTTCTACTAAGGCTTTATCACCCGTTGCTTCTACTATCATTTCTAATTCTTTATCTATATCCTCATCTGTTACTAAAACATCTTTTTTAAGACAAAGTTCTCTAACTATTTCATCTTCTATCATCCGTTTGAGAACCATAGCATTAAGACTACTCCATATTTTTTTACCTTCATCTGACGAGAAATCCATATTTTCGTTTTCTTCATATATTTTGGTGACAGAATCCATACTATCTTTAAAATTAGCAAAAGTTACCAATCGGAAATTTACTAGAGCTACAGGATAGGGAAGAGCTTTTTTCATAATATCAGTATATTTATTATCCCAACCTAGCTTATATAGCCCTGCCCCTGTTACTATTACTGTAATTAGAGCAACAATACAGAATGCAAAGAATAATATTCCTACAATATTCCTCTTTTTCTTAGGCTCTTTCTCTTTTTTAACTTTCTTAGTTTCTTTTTTTTCTAAAAAACCAAAATCCTCTTTTTGATTTGTGTCTTTTTTATTGTTTTCCATGATTCCTTTGTTATTAAATTAATTTTAAATCCTATTTGTTCTAATCATACACAATATAATTTAAAATTACTAGCGCTGTAATACAGGAATTCTGATGTCTTTAAGATCTGCTAAAAAAAGAGAGAGTGCTTGTTCCCAACTAGCAAACTAAGATTATTTATCTCAAAAAACCTATTTATTATTTTTTTGAACACCAAAAAAATACTGCCACCACTTCTCAGGATTTTTCCTGGTATCTTCTACTTTTTCCTTTTCTTTCTCGATTTGATATTCACTAGAAGTAGTATCACTCTTTGCCTTTGGTGGAATAATTACTACATCTTCTCCAGGCTTTTTTAAATCTAACTTTGCTTTTGCTTCTTTCTCTTTGTAATCCTCACTTTTTAGATAAGAAATTAAACCTCCTAAATTCTTATTTTCGTCTTCCATTTCTTCAATTTCTCTCTTTAACTCAGCAATTTCTTTATTTATCATGTGTCTTCGATATACTTCTTTAACAACAGAAGAAGATACTAAGATTAAGGCAATTAAAACAAAGCCTATAAAATAGCCTGACGAGAGAAACGCAAGCCTACTCTTTTTCTTCTTCTTTTGAATTGCCATTTTTGTTCTCTAAAGGTTCTTTATCTAGCTTTTTTATATAGGAAACAAGTTCACTGGCACTCATCTCTTTTTCTTTTGACTGCTCACTTACTCTTTCAAGACTTGAAATTAACTCTTGGATCGCTCGAGGATTTCTTGTAGACTGAATTTCAATCACAGATTTACTTCCTGCATTCTGCACCTTAACGCTTCCTAATCCAAAAATAGTATTTATAATACCATTTACTTCATAAGTTACATCTTGAATTTTATCTAAAGAAGTCTCAGAAATTTCTTTTCTAAATATTCCCTTCTGATCAATATCAATAAGCCTTTGATTTGTAACCAAAAATATGTCAAAATACCAAAGAAGGAAATGTGAGAGAGAATAACCTAGCAGAATACATAAAATAACAAGAAGAATTATAAACCCCGCAAGAGATGCTAAAAAGAATTTAAGGAAAAAGCTTATCAGGACAAGAAAAAAGATTAAGACAAAAATTGGTTTAGCAAGACAAATAGGATGCTTTCTTATCACAGCAATAACTTCCTCATTTTCTTCAAATTCTATTTTTAGAGAATTAAACATCAAGAAAAACTATGATATTAAATCAAAAGAAGATAAAGTCTATTTGGATAGTACTTGCGATCTTAGTGTGTTTAGGTATGTTAATAGGTTTAATCTTACCGTTAATGTATTAGAATAAAGAGTTATGCGAATGATACGAATGCTATACGAATCCGCCTCCGCTTTGCTTCGGTGGATAAGTGGGTCACGAATATCTGTACGAATGCAAGTGAATCGCGAATTAAGAATTACGAATCACGAATTACGATTAGGAATTAGGAGGTTAGGAAGTTAGGAATTAGT
>PFNU01000054.1 GCA_002792135.1 bacterium (Candidatus Torokbacteria) CG_4_10_14_0_2_um_filter_35_8
CGTCTAAGAAAAACAGGATGTCGGGTCTTGGTAGGCTGTGAATCCCATATTCTAGTGTATCAAGCCATCTTAGGAATTTTTTTCTATCTTCTAAGGTTTCGATTCTTGATGCTTGATGAGCTTGGTTTGAGGATACATATCTATTCGCAACTACTATTTTACCAAGATGTAGCCAGTCAATAAGTTGAGGTTGTGCTGCTTTTCTATCTAAAGCATAGAGGATTGCGGCAAGATAAGGATTTATTTCTTTTAAAGTACCATACTCTCCTTTTAGAAAACGTCCTACCATATCACCATAGACTGAATCATAGTATCTTGGAAAATCCATAGTGCGCACATCAAATATTTCTTTTTTAAGTCTTTTGATTAAGAGTCCAGTTTGAGTAGCTTTTCCTGAACCATCTGCTCCTTCAATGACTATAAGTTTTCCTTTTTTCATTCGAGTTGTTAGATTTGTTTATGATATGAAGGCGACATAAGAGTTGCCTTTAGTTAAAAAGACATTGATTAACTTGCTTTAACCTGGATCCCCATGCTTTTTGCTGATCCTTCAATAATTTTCATGGCTTGCTCCAGGCTATCAGTATTAAGATCAGGAAGTTTTTTTTCGGCAATTTCTCTAATTTGGTTTTTAGTGATAGTTCCTACTTTTTGCCTTTTTTGCTCTCCTGCCCCTTTATCGATTCCCGCTGCTTTTTTAAGTAAATCTGATGCAGGAGGAGTTTTTAAAATAAAAACAAAACTCCTATCCTCATAGATAGTAATTTCTGCAGGAATGATTTCTCCTTGTTTGTCTTTAGTCTGCTCGTTAAACTGGGTGCAGAATTCTTGAATGTTAACACCATGTTGACCTAGAGCAGGACCAATTGGGGGTGCAGGATTTGCCCCCCCTGCTTGTATTTGAAGTTTGAGAACTGTTTTTACTTTCTTAGCCACCAAAGTAAGTTTAAAAATAAAAAAAATTATTTTTTAAAGTTTTTTAATCTGTAAGAAATCTAATTCTACAGGGGTTTCGCGGCCAAACATGTTGATAAGTATTTTTACTCTTCCTCGTAGTTCGTCAATTGTTGAGACTTTTCCATCATAATCTTTGAATGGACCGTCAATAATTTTTACAGCATCACCTATAGTAACATCAATTTTGTATTTAGGTTCTTCAACTCCCATTCTCTTCTTCATTCTTTTTATTTCTTCTTCCGAAATAGGAGTAGGAATAACTCCTGATCCTACAAACCCTGTAACGTTTGGAGTATTTCGTACTACATACCAGGAATCGTCTGTTACAATCATCTCCACTAATACATATCCTGGAAAAATTCTTTCTTCTATTGTTCTCCTTTTGCCATTTTTTATTTTTATCCTTTTTTCTTTGGGGACCAAAACCTGGAAGATTCTATCTTCCATTCCCATGGATTCAATACGTTGCTTTAGGTTGGCAGCAACATTGTCTTCATATCCGGAATAAGTATGGAGAACGTACCAGTGTCGTTCCTTGGGAGCTATTTGTTTAGGCACGTTGGTAAATTAAAAATTAAAAATAGGAGGTGACAGTGGCTGCGAGAATAGAATTGAACAGCATATTTGTACAATGGAATTTAGGAGGATTTTTCGATGATATATTCCATTAGTTTAGAAAATCCATAGTCAAGTCCTCCTATGATAATGGCTGATACAATGGTTACTCCAATGACAATAGTACTATATTTAAAAGCTTCTTTTCTGGTAGGCCAATTAACTTTAGAGAGTTCTATTTTTGCTTCTTTTAAAAAAGCAAAGATTTTACTAAAAATATCCATATTTTGAGATTATATGTTGTATAGACAATTAGCAAAACAAGACCTATTTTTGTAGGAATCGCTTTTTCTATGATACAAAATCAGGCAAAATTTGGCAAGGTGGTGATGTAAATGAAATGCGAATTTCTGTGCGAATCCGCCTTGGGCGGATTAGGACTACTCTGCCTAAGGCAGACTAGGAACTAGGAGAACTAGTTCTACAGACTAATTCCTAATTTCCTAACCTCCTGATTCCTAATCATAATTCGTGATTTATGATTCTAAAATTCCTGATTCGAAACCTCTAACTCTAATCCATATCTTTTTGTTCTTAACGGTTCAATTGTTTACAAACCATCTAAATATCTAAATTTTTCACATACTTAGCGTGTGTCTGGATATATTTCTTTCTTGGCGCAACTTCATCGCCCATAAGAATTTCGAATATTTTATCTGCTTCTTCTGCATCTTTGATAGTAACTTTCTTTAAAATCCTATTTTTAGGATCCATAGTAGTTTCCCAAAGTTGAGAGGCGTTCATTTCTCCTAGACCCTTGTATCTTTGAATAGTGATGCCGCTATCTTTTTTGTCTTTTGATATTCTACTTAAGATTTCATTCTGTTCTTCTTCTGAAAAAGCATATTCTATGTTCTTTCCTTTTTGGACCATAAAGAGCGGAGGTTGGGCTATATAAAGGCACCCTTCTTTGATTAATTTTATAAATTTTCTGTAAAAAAACGTAAGAAGCAATGTTTTAATATGAGCACCATCTACATCAGCATCGGTCATAATGATTATTTTTCTATATCTTAATTTTGAAATATCGAATTCTTCATCTATCCCTGTTCCCAAAGCTATGATTAGCGAGCTTATTTCTTTATTTTTTAGAGTTTTATCAATTCTTGCCTTTTCAACATTTAAAATTTTCCCCCGAAGAGGTAAAATTGCTTGGAACTTTCTATCCCTTCCTTGTTTTGCTGATCCCCCTGCGCTATTACCTTCTACGATAAAGAGCTCGCATTCTTCAGGCTTTCTTGACGAGCAATCAGCAAGTTTTCCTGGAAGAGTCATGCCCTCAAGTGCCCCCTTTCTTGTTACTAAGTCTCTTGCTATTTTTGCTGCCCTTCTTGCTTTAGAGGAAAGTAAGCATTTAGAGATTACGCTTTCTGCTTCCTTAGGATGTTCTTCTAAATAAATTGAGAGTCCTTCTATTACTGCTTTGTTAACTTCGCTTTTTACTCCAGGGTTGCCTAATTTGACTTTTGTCTGGGCTTCAAACTGAGGATTTTCCAATTTGATGCTTATTATTGCTGTAAGTCCGTTTCGAGTGTCTTCTCCAACAAAGGTATCTTTTTCTTTAATCAACTTATTTTTCTTAGCATAGTTGTTAATCGCACGAGTCAATGCTATTTTAAATCCTGTTAAGTGGGTCCCTCCTTCTGTAGTATGGATAGTATTGGCAAAAGATAATATTTCTTCTTTGTAGCTGTCAGTATACTGCATAGCAACTTCTATCTCCCCTTTTGGAACTTCTTTGTAAAAGTAAATAATTTCTCCAATGCTATCTTTGTTTTTATTTAAGCTTTTAATATAAGATGTTATTCCTCCTTCAAAATAAAAAGAAAGATTTCTGGGACTTTTCTTATTTTCTCTTCTGTCTTCTATAATTATTTTGACTCCTTTATTAAGATAAGCATACTGTCTGCATCTTTTAGTAATAGCTCCAAAATCAAAATTTGTTACATCAAATATCTTGCTATCTGGTATAAAACTTATAGCAGTGCCAGTGGTGTCTTTGATAATACTTTTATCTTTTTTCTGAATGTCTGATAAAGGCCTTCCTTCCTGATATTCTTGATAGTATATGCTTTCTTCTCTTTTTACTTCTACTCTGAGCCATTCTGATAAAGCGTTAGTTACAGAAACGCCTACACCATGAAGCCCCCCTGTAACTTTATAAACCCCGCCTCCGAATTTACCTCCAGCATGAAGCTTTGTCATTACAATTTCTAGGGCTGATTTTCCAGTTTGTTTATGGATTCCAACAGGAATACCACGACCGTTGTCAATAACTATTGCTATATCACGTTTATTTTTCTTTTCTAGGATTACCTTGATTTCATTACAAGCGCCTACCATTGCCTCATCAATAGAATTATCGATTACTTCCCAAAGGATATGATGAAGTCCTTTTGTACCTGATGATCCAACGTACATACCAGGTCTTTTGCGAACAGCATCTAATCCTTCAAGAACTTGAATACTTTCGGCTGTGTACTGGTTATTTTTTTTATTTTTTTTACCCATAATTTACATGTTTTATAGTTAGAGAAGATTGTTATTTAATTAGAAAAAAACTCAAATCTCAAATTCCAAATAAATTCTAATGACCAAAGTTCAAGACTCCAAATATAAAATAAATATGACTATAAAAACCTAGAGTTCATTATAAAATTCCTAAAATTGGCAATTATTTCACTTTCTTAACCCAATATCAAATTCTTTCTTTAGCGAATTAATAATCTTCTCTAACCTAGTTTGGGCTTCTTCGAGTTTCAAAGTTTTTTTATTACTCTGAAATGTAAGATGAAAAGCAAGACTCTTTTTGCTTTTAGCAATCTGTTTTCCCTGATAAACATCAAAGAGCTCTATTTTTACTAGAATATCCTTTTCTGCTTTTCTAATTCCTTCTTCAATATCTTTGTAGGGAATATTTTTATTAACAAGAATAGCAAGATCAAGTTTCACAGCTGGGAACTTGGTAGGAGGTTTGTAGGGGTTTTCTTTACTGGCGTTGGCAATCAATTTTTCTAGCTCTAAATCAAATATTATAACCTTTTTCTGAATATCAAAACGCGCTTGAATTTCGGGCTTTATTTCTCCAATCTCACCTAAGATATTTTTTCCGGAGCAAATTAGAGCCGAACGATTTTCATCAAGAAAAGGATGTTGTTCTTTTATTTCTTTAAAATCTACGTTTTTAATCTTTAGATGATCTAATAAAAGCTCTAAAATACCTTTAGTAAGATAAAAAGACTCATTTTTCTCTTTTTCGGAGATAGCTAACACTATAGTTAAATGTTGTTCTTCGCTAGGCAAGACCTCATCTTTTTTGGGATAAAAACAAGTGCCGATTTCAAATATCTTTACTTCGTCGAAGAACCCCAAATTTTTATTGATATTTTCTAAAAGCTTGGGAACCAGGCTTTGTACGAAGTATTCTTGTTCAGGTGTAATAATATTTCTTAATTTTAAGTGATCTTTAGGATTAAAATTAATTTTTTCAATTAAGTCTTTAGAGACTAAAGGATAATTATAAACCTCGGTAAAGCCTTTAATAGTAAGTATTTTTTTAATTTTATAAGAAATTTTCAGAAGAGGATTATAATCTGGAGGTGCGGTTGTACTTTCAGGAAGTTCTGTAGGGAACTTATCGTAACCATAGATCCTTGCTACTTCTTCTACCAAGTCAACTTCTAAATTTAAGTCTCGTCTAAAAGTTGGAATTTCTACTTCGAATTTGTCTCTCTTTTGTTTAGCCTGTAATTCCAAAGAGCTAAAAATTGATACCACTTTTCTATCAGGAATCTTAACCCCTAAGTAATTCTCAAGTTTTTGTTTTGTTAAAGTAATTTTTTTAGGTTTAGGTAAACTTTTGTAAACATCGCAGATTTTGCTTGCTACTTTTGCATTGGCATATTTTTCTAATAATTCTACAGCACGATTTGTAGTAGTAATAGTTAGATTAGAATCAATATTTTTCTCAAATCTTGTCACAGCATCTGTTTTTAAGCCCAATTTTGTGGAGGTTTTTCTAATATTGATGCCATAGAAATTCGCAGATTCTAAAATTATTTTCTTAATGTTTTGCGATACTTCTGAGTTTTTACCACCCATTACTCCGGCAATAGCAATTGCTTTTTTAGGATCAGAAATTACAAGCATGCTTTTATCTAAAATTCTCTTTACTCCATCTAG
>PFNU01000092.1 GCA_002792135.1 bacterium (Candidatus Torokbacteria) CG_4_10_14_0_2_um_filter_35_8
ATAAGCCCTGATTCTAATTCTTATTTTACTTTTATCAGATTCTTGATTATTATCTTTTTCTCTCTTTAGACGGGAATTGGAAGCCATTTTATTAATAGGTGCTAGATACTTACTTAAAGACTAGATATTAGTCATTCTGGGTACCAATATAAAATTTGTTAAGACTATCTTTTAAAATAATTTAAAGAATACTCACAAGTAAAACCAAATTAATAAGTAACAATTCTACTTAATAATCTTAGTCACAATTCCTGCGCCAACAGTATGACCTCCTTCTCTAATAGCAAATTTTTGCTTTTCTTCTAATGCTACTGGTGCAACTAGTTTCACCTTCAAGTTAACAGTATCTCCTGGCATAACCATTTCTGTTTTTTCTGGAAGCTCAACTTCTCCTGTAATATCAGTTGTCCTAATATAGAACTGTGGCTTATACCCTTTCAGAAACGGGGTATGACGTCCACCCTCTTCTTTTGTAAGAATGTAGACTTCACATTCAAACTCAGTATGAGGAGTAATAGTGCCGGGCTTGGCTAGAACTTGACCCCTTTCTACTTCTTCCTTCTTAGTCCCTCTAAGAAGAATGCCAGCATTGTCTCCTGCCCTCCCTTCATCAAGTGATTTATTGAACATCTCAATTCCTGTGACTACCGTTTTGTCAATTTCTTTCTTCTTGCCTACAATTTCAGCTTCATCGTTTATTTTAATAATTCCTCGCTCAATTTTCCCTGTTACTACTGTTCCTCTTCCTTCAATAGAAAAAATATCTTCAATTGGCATCAAAAATGGCTTATCAATATCTCTTTTTGGCTCAGGAATACTCTCATCCAAAGCTTTAATAAGCTCTAAAACAGGACCACACCACTTGCAGTCAGGCTTACCACAACTACATTCTAACGCTTTTAGTGCTGATCCTCTAATAATTACGGCTTTGTCTCCATCGTACTCATATTTAGAAAGGAGTTCTCTTATTTCTACTTCCACAAGATCCAAAAGCTCTTTATCATCGACTTGATCAACTTTATTTAAGAAAACAATGATGCTAGGTACGCCCAATTGTCTTGCAAGAAGAATATGCTCTCTTGTTTGAGGCATGGGGCCATCTGCAGCAGATACTACAAGGACAGCGCCATCCATTTGAGCAGTGCCTGTGATCATGTTTTTTACATAATCTGCGTGTCCTGGACAATCAATATGAGCATAGTGTCTTTTTTCACTTTCGTACTCAACATGAGCTGTATTAATAGTAATACCACGCTCTTTCTCTTCCGGAGCATTGTCAATCTGCTCCACTGTTTTTTGTTGAGCAGTAAAGCCTGCTGCAACTAAAATTTTTAGCATTGCAGCAGTAAGAGTAGTTTTACCATGGTCAACATGACCGATAGTTCCTACATTTATATGTGGTTTGGTTCTTTCAAATTTTTCTACCATAAGATAAATTTAAAGTTTAAAGTTTTTCGCCTTAGGCGAATCAGCCTGTGGCTGAAAAAATCAAAAATAATTTAGGTGTTTCCTCCTTCGCCTGCGGGCTATGAAGGATCAGCCTGAGACTGGAGGTTGTAGAGGGTAGGAAATAGCTTTTTATTCTAGGTGAATTTGTGCAATTCTAATCTAATCCCTACCCCCTATCACCTACAACCCATTCCCTAAAACACTGGTTCTTCTTCCGGCAAAGCCTCTTCTGACAAAACTTGCTCTCTATTACTTTCAGGAAAAAGATCATAAGATTCTGGGAGACCTAAAGATCTTTCTTCTTCTATTAAGGACACATCCATATTATCAGACTTATGCAACATGTCAAGTAGCTTTTCGTATTCTTTAAAATCCATAACAACATACTTCGGATCTTCTCCTTCACAAATAATATAACGTCCTCCGTTTTTCTCTATTAGCTTAATAATTTGGAAAAAATTCACTGCTATAAGTTAATTCTTATAAGTTATACGAATAATGTGAATGCTTTGCGAATCACATAGAACACGACAGGTTAAATGCGAATTTCTGTACGAGTCCGCCACAGGCGGACGAATGACGTTCTCTAGTTCCTAGTCGCCTAGTAGCCTAGTAACCTAATCCCCTGATTCATAATTCACAACTATTGGTCATTTATTAATTGGGTATTGATTTCAGCCTCAGGCTGATCAGCTATGGCTGAAGAAATTAGCAGTCTCTAATTACAGGTGGCCATAACGTTAATTCAAATTCCTAATCTACTTATTTCTCTCTTCGTCCTTTGACTTAAACTCTCCCATTATTTTTTCTGCCTCACTCCTTGGTACTTCTTTATAAGAATCAAACTCCATTGTATAGTTTGCTCTTCCTGAAGAGAGTGACCTTAAAGCTGTAGCATACCCAAACATCGAAGCTAAAGGAACACGTCCATCAATTACTTTAATACTAGCACGATCATGCATCTTGTCAATATGACATCTCCGAGAATTTAGATCTCCAATAATATCTCCCATATATTTCTCTGGAGTAGTGGTCTCAATTTTCATAACTGGTTCTAAAAGAATGGGTGTTGCTCTTTTAAATGCTGCTTGAAAAGCTTTGCTGCCTGCGATTTGAAATGCTGCCTCTGATGAGTCAACTTCATGGTAAGATCCATCATATAAAGTAACTTTCAGATCTACTACTGGGTAACCTGCAATTACACCTTTTTCCATAGTCTCTTTAACACCTTTTTCAACAGCAGGAATAAATTCTTGAGGAACAACTCCTCCCTTAATTGCATCAACAAATTCAAATCCTTCACTTCTCTGCCTTGGCTCAAGCTTTAGCCAAACATGACCATATTGACCATGACCTCCAGACTGACGAATGTATTTCCCTTCAGCATCAGATACTGCTTTTATTGTTTCTTTGTAGGCAACTTGGGGTTTGCCAACTTTTACTTCTACATTAAATTCTCTTCTCATACGATCAACAATGATTTCTAGGTGAAGTTCACCCATTCCAGAAATAATAGTTTGATTAGTTTCTTGATCGGTTCTTATCTTAAAAGTAGGGTCTTCTTCAGAAAGCTTTTTTAAGGCAATTCCCATTTTCTCCTGATCAACTTTGGTTGCAGGTTCTGCTGCAACAGAGATAACAGGATTAGGGAAAGTAATATTTTCTAAAACAATAGGGTAATCTGGGTCACATAGAGTATCCCCCGTACTAGTGTTTTTCAAACCTACAAATGCTCCAATATCCCCAGTATATACCTCTTCTACTTCTTCTCTTTTATCAGCATGCATTCTAAGTATTCTACCTACCCTCTCTTTAGTATCAGAACTAACATTTAATATGTAAGACCCTGCCTTTAAGGTACCGGAATAAACTCTAAAATAAGTAAGAGTTCCGGCAAAAGGATCAGACACCACCTTGAATGCCAAGGCAGAAAGAGGCTGATCATCATCTGCTTTTCTTTCTTCTTCTTTAGAAGTCTTTGGATTTATTCCTTTTACTGGTAGTACATCGGCAGGTGCTGGAAGAAAATCACAGATAGCATCTAATATTACCTGAACTCCTTTATTTTTAAGAGCAGAGCCGCAGAAAACAGGGATGATTTTGTATTCTAATACCCCCTTTCTTAAAGTTTTTTTTAAGTCTTCTTCAAAGATTTTTTTGCCAGATAAATACTTTTCCATAAGCGCATCATCCTGCTCTACAATTTTTTCTACCATTTCCTGTCTATATTTTTCAGCTTGCTTTTCAAGATATTCTGGAATATCTTTTTCTACTACTTTTTCTCCTTGTTTCTCTTCATTATATATAGCCTTCATCTTAAAAAGATCGACCATCCCCTCAAATGATTCTTGCTCACCAATAGGGATAGCACAAGCAATAGCATCGGAAGTAAGTCTTTCGCGTATTGATGCCAAAGCGCTCTTAAAATCTGCTCCTGATTTATCCATTTTATTAACAAAACAGATTCTTGGCACTTTATATTTATCTGCTTGATGCCAAACAGTTTCTGATTGCGGTTCAACTCCCATTTTTCCATCAAAGACTACTACTGCCCCATCTAAAACTCTTAAAGATCTTTCTACTTCTACTGTAAAATCAACATGACCTGGAGTATCAATAATATTAATACGGCAATCTTTCCAAAAACAGGTCGTTGCTGCAGAGGTAATAGTAATTCCTCTTTCTCTCTCCTGGGCCATCCAATCCATAATAGCCTCTCCTTTATGTACTTCCCCAATCTTATGAGAAATGCCAGTATAAAAAAGAACCCTTTCAGTAAAAGTGGTCTTTCCTGCGTCAATATGGGCAATAATTCCAATGTCTCGTACTTTTTCTAAAGGATATTTACGCGGCATGGAGGAAGTGTAAAGCTTAAAGTATAAAGCGAAAAACAATGCGAATAATACGAATCCGCCCTGGGCGGACGAATGGATTACGAATGTATGTACGAATCCGCCCCAGGCGGACTAGAGTCTATTACAGTATCAGGGGTATAGATCTGCCCTGGCACAGAAATTCGTCCGCCGCAGGCGGAACTACAAGCTAGCTATCTCGCAAATCTTGCAAAATGAGCAAATGCCTTGTTTGCCTCAGCCATAGCATGAGTATCTTCTCGTTTCTTTATAGCATCACCTTGTTTTTTGGATGCTGCAATCAATTCGGAAGCAAGTTTTTCCGACATAGCCTTTCCTTTTTTATTTCTTGCAACTCCGATTATCCAACGACTTGCTAGGGTAAACTTTCTTTCACCTTCTACAGGAAAAGGGATCTGATAATTTGCACCACCAATTCTCCGAGAACGGACTTCTAGAAATGGTGATACGTTTTCTATAGCATTAAGAAAAACATCTAATCCTTTCCTTTCTGCCCTTTTTTCTATTATAGCAAAAGCATCATAAACGATCTTCTGCGAAGTACTCTTCTTACCGCGTCTCATCACATAATTTATAAACTTACTAACCTGTGTAGAATTATATTTTGGATCAGGCAGAAGTGATCTTATTTCCCTTTTTTTTCTCCTTGACATCTGAGAAATTCAAAATTAAAAAATAATTTAGGTGTTAGGTGTTAGGTGTTAGGTGTTAGGTTGTAGGGGGTAGGGAGGGGTATAACTTTTCTACAACCTACTCCCTACCCCCTAATCCCTAACTCTCTTTAGGTTTTTTGGCACCGTATTTAGATCTCCCTTGTTTCCTATCCTGTACTCCTTCTGTATCTAAGCTACCTCTTACTATATGGTATCTTACTCCTGGAAGGTCTCTTACTCTTCCTCCTCTTAGCAAAACGATGGAGTGCTCTTGAAGATTATGTCCCATGCCTGGAATATAAGCAGTAACCTCCATACCATTTGACAAACGAACCCTTGCTACTTTTCTCAAAGCAGAATTAGGCTTTCTTGGAGTAACAGTTTTTACCACAATGCAAACTCCCCTCATGAAAGGGCTTCCTTTCTTTAAATCAACAAACTTATTCTTTAAAGCATTGAAGCTCTTTGATAAAGCAGGTACTTTTGATTTCTTTTTCGTTTTTTTTCGTCCCTTACGGACAAGTTGAGAAATTGTGGGCACAAAGTAAGTTTAAAAATTTCCGCCACAGGCGGATCTGCCTAGGGCTGAAAAAAGCAAAAATTAAAAATATTAGGATTTAGTGATAAAAAGAAAAATGTGAGCTTTATAAAAAGCTCTAGAAGATAATTTATCAATAAGATCTTCTTTTGTCAAATTACCTTTATAAGGAAGAAGAAATTATTTATTTAGAAAGTGAGTGGATTTGTATATAGTTAGACAACTAATCATTGCGAATCAGGAATCAGGAATTAGGAATCATGAATTTAGGGATTAGGTGATAGGTGTTAGGGATTAGTTTCTTAGAAAGCTAAA
>PFNU01000128.1 GCA_002792135.1 bacterium (Candidatus Torokbacteria) CG_4_10_14_0_2_um_filter_35_8
TTCTGAAATGGAAGTGGAACTTCCTCTTGCTACAAGAATAGTACTTGGTACCAGCATGTTTATAGTTCAAAACGGAACTCTAACTGTAGGGGTTGTATTGGTTACTGTTGTTGTTCTACTTCGCTTTTTAAAAACTGAATCAGGAACTAGAATCTCTCATAAAATATTAATCAAGATACCTCTTGTTTCTCCTATTGTAAAAAAAATTAACCTTGCTCGCTTTACAAGAACTCTAAGTTCTTTATCAAAATCAGGAGTTCCTATTATCCAAAGTCTAGAAATCACAAGAGATACTTTAGGAAATATCTATTACAAAGAGGCTATCCAAAAAATGCAGGAAAAAGTTAAAAAAGGAGTAGCTATAAACGAGGCTATTCCAAAAGAAGCTACATACCTCTTTCCTCATCTTGTTACTCAAATGATGGCCATTGGTGAAAAAACAGGATCATTAGAAGATGTTTTAGTAGATATTGCCACCTTCTACGAAGAAGAGGTAGCACAAACCATGGAAAATCTTTCTTCTATTATTGAACCTATTTTAATGCTTGTTTTAGGCGGTGCTGTAGGACTTGTTGCTTTGTCTGTGATTTCTCCTATTTATTCACTTATGGACCAAGTCTAGGAAGTTTAAAAATAAAAAATCAAATTGTGGTATAATAGCAAAAAGTGTGATTCCTAATTCATGATTCCTGATTCCCCAGTAAAAAAACCTAGCAAAAAAGGCTTTACTCTCGTAGAGGTACTTGTAGGGATTGGCATATTCGCTCTTATCTCTACAGGGCTTTTTAGTGTTTTTAATTCTGCTTATCGTTCAATTGGTATTAGTAAAGCAAGAAGGATTGCAACTCATCTTGCGACCGAACAAATGGAAAAGTTAAAAAATGTTTCTTATCAGAATGTTGGTACTCAAGGAGGCTGGCCTTCTGGTGTTGCCCTTCAACAAGAGACTATCACAAGAGAAGGGATAAACTTCACTATTGATATTGATATCCGACAAGTCGATGACCCTTATGATGGCCAAGGATTAGATGATCAAAATGGAGAGCCCTGGGATTATTCTCAGGCAAGAATAGAGATAAGTTGGGATAAATTTCCCTGTTTTAGACCTACAGTTCTTACTACCTTTATTGTTCCCAAAAATATAGAAAGTAATCCTAATGGGGGATTTCTATCTGTACAAGTGGTCGATTCTAATGGAAATCCTGTTCCTTCAGCTATCGTTCATATTGTGAATTCTTCAGAGGTAATTGATATTAATACTAGAACCGATAATTACGGCTTTTTAAAATACTCTTCTCTGCCAGAAGGATATGCTGCCTATGAAATGACAGTAACAAAAGAAGAATATTCTGAAAGTAAAACCTACCCCACAACAATAGAAAATCCTAATCCTGATCCACCACATGCTACTGTTCTCGTAGACCAACTCACTGAAACAAGTTTTGCAATTGACAAAGTATCTACTCTTACTGCAAATGTTCAAGATGCGGAAGGATCTCCCTTGCCTAATGTCTCACTCTTAGTAAGAGGAACAAAAACCATTGGTAAGGACAATGATGGAAACCCTATCTATAAATATAATGAAATCCATAATACAAACGGTGAGGGTATTCTCACACTAACTAGTATGGAATGGGATAGTTACATCATAAAACCTCAAGGGGAATCAGGATATGATTTAGCAGAAAGCATACCATCTCAGCCAGTAGATGTTCTTGCGGACACAAGTACAGTAGTAACACTAAAACTTGCGCCACACCAAGAAAACACCCTCCTTATTACTGTAAAAGATGAAAGTACGGGCAATCCCATTCAAGGAGCATCTGTAAGGCTTTATAAGACAGGTTACGATGAACAGAAAATAAGTGGGCAGTCAGGTCAAGCCTTCTTTTCTCCTCTTACTATAGATTCCTATTCTCTGGAAGTAAGCTTTACAGGCTATTTAACTTCAACATCTAGTATAGATATTTTGGGCCAGACAGAGGAAGGAATTTTACTTACACCCACAACTTAGAAGTGCAAAGCTAAAAGTGAAAAGTAAGAGGGAATCAGGAATCAGGAATTAGGAATCATGAATTTAGGGATTAGGTGATAGGTGTTAGGGATTAGTTTCTCAGAGAGCTAAAAGATATCTACTATTCTCCATCTACTAAAACCTATCACCTACAACCTAAAACCCAAACTACTTTGAATTTTGCATTTTTAATTTTGAATTAATAAATCCTAATAGCCCCCCCAATATCCTAATAACCTAATATCCTAATTTTGAATTTTGAATTTTGCATTTTTAATTTTCTACCCCCCACAACCTAATCCCTAACCAGTTCTACATGAAACCCGCATTAATAAAGCACAATTCATCTTCTGAGAAAGGTCTAACTCTTATCGAACTCCTTGTTGTAATAGGCATTATTACTCTTATTATAGGAAGTATTTTTGTTTTTTACGATCAAGGTTTTGAATTAGGAAGAAGAGACCTGAATCAAGTAGCAGCTCAAGGTGCGGCAGCAAGAACCTTAAGTGATATGGTATCAGAAATAAGAGAAGTATCTGAAACTGCAACAGGAGCTTATAATATTGAAAAAGCGACAAAACAAGAATTTATCTTCTTTTCTGATCCTGACAACGATAACGTCGCTGAAAGAATAAGATATTTTTTAGATAATAATGAACTAAAGAGAGGAACTACTGAACCAGTTGGAGATCCTCTTTCCTATCCTCTTGACCAAGAGGCAGTTATATCAAAATGTAAATATGTGGTAAATGGGGAAACACCTGTCTTCACTTATTATGATGAAAACTACGATGGATGGATTAATACTTCTTCACTTTCTTATCCTCCAAACATCCAAGAAATAAGAACTGTTGGAATTTATCTTTTAGTAGATACCGACGTAAATCATCCTCCTCTTGCTACAGAAATTGGAACTCAAGTAAATCTAAGAAATCTAAAAACAAATCTTTAAGAACCAATTTATATAAAACATTGATACACTTAGAAACCTTATTACCTAATTTTGATTTATACCATCAATATTATAAAAATTTATGAATTTAGGAAAATTCTCCAAGAAAAGAAAAAAGGCTGGTACTGTCCTCATTCTGGCCATTACCTTTACAGCTATTATTACAATTATTGCTTTTGGAATCACTCAATTGGTGGTTACAGAATATAAATTAGCAATACGACAATATCACAAGAAACTCTCTTTTGAAATTGCAGAAGCAGGAATCAATTATTATCGCTGGCACCTTTATCATAATCCTCAAGATTATCAAGATGGAGCTTCTCCTCCCGAAGAAAATTCTGGGGAAGATGGCTTTTTTGGTCCTTTTGTTCATGATTTTAATGATCCTCAAGGTGGAAAATTAGGAGAATTTAGCCTGAAAATTAAACCTCCGGATATAGGATCAAGCGCTGTTATTGTCCATTCTACAGGCTATACTTCAACCTATCCAAACATTCAAACTACACTGGAAGCACAATTTGGCTTAAGAAGTCTTACTGATTATTCTTTTCTTTTAAATGGTAATCTTACGGTATTTTCTTCCACTTCGGAAACTTGGGGGAAGATACATTCTAATGGTAAAATACGGTTTGATGGCATCTGCCACTCTAAAGTAACATCAGCAAAAACAAATGGCATTACAGGAACAGGCGGTCCCCAAGATCTTTGGGAATATCCTGTACCCGTAATTGATTTTGCTTTAATTACTCGAGATCTCGCCTATCTTAAAGAAGAAGCAAATGCAGAAGGAGGTTTTTATCGAGATGATTCTGGAAAGTATGGTTATCATATTATCTTTAAAGCTGGTGGTACTTTTGATTTATATCGAGTAGATTCTGTAAAAAAACCCTGGCAAGCCGGAGGACAAGACGAAATTTGGAAAGAATCTCTCCTAGGAAACTATGCTCTCCCTAGCAAAGGAATAATCTTTATTGAAGATGATGTCTGGGTAGAAGGAGTGATGGCAGGAAGAGTAACGGTTGCCGCTGCAAGATTTCCCGAGGTGCCTTCACAATACGCAGATATTAGAATAGATGATAATCTGACTTATCTTGCAAGAGATGGAACTTGTGCTTTGGGGTTAATTGGCCAAGAAGATGTGAAGATTATTTACTCTGTTCCTTCAGAAATGAAAATTGATGGCATGATGCTTGCCCAATACGGTGCAGTATACCGAGATAATTATTTTGATCAATTAGACTCTCTTACAGTGTTTGGAGGAATTATCTCAAACAAGCAAAGTGGTTTCAAGTATTTGTTCTCTGGAGAAACCTACGGCTTCTATAATACATATTACATTTTTGACTCGACCTTGGTATTTGCACCACCACCTTATTTCCCAACATACGGAGAATATACTATGATCTATTGGAAGGAGTTGTAGTTTTATCTTAAAAACCTCGGTAATAAACATCAGTTGCAAATTTCTAATGAGGAATTCCTAATTTCTAATTAAATCCCAATTAGAGAATGACTAATGACCAAAAATATGATTTAGAAGAAAGAACTGCTGAGTTTGGCGGAAATATTGTCAAATTCTCAAAAGAAATTCCACAAAATCCAGTAACTAAACCATTAATTTCTCAATTAGTCAGATCAGGAACTAGTATAGGAGCTAATTATTGTGAAGCTGATGATGCTGAATCTAGAAAAGACTTTAAGCATAAGATTGGAATTTGTAAAAAGGAATCAAGAGAAACAAAACATTGGCTACGTATGATAGCTGGAGCAGTACCAAACTTAAAAGAAAAAGCAAGAAAGTTATGGAATGAGGCAAAGGAACTAAACCTCATTTTCAATGCAATTATTCACTCGACCAAGAAAAAGGACTAAACAAATTAGACATTTTATCATTAGTCATTGGGTATTGATCCGCCTGCGGCGGATTAGAAATTAGAAATTTGCAGCTTATAATTATAGCTAATCTAACTCTTTTCTTCTCATTCCTTAAACCTAAAACAACTACAAATTTATATGTTGCTGCTTTCGTCTAAAAAAGAGGCCTTTGGTCTTGATATTTCAGATATCTCCATCAAAGTAATGTATCTTAAAAAAAGGGGTAAAAAAATGTTCCCTTTTGCTTGGGATGATATAAAAATTCCCCAAGACGCTATTGAAAAAGATGTTATTATAAATCAAGATAAGATAGTACAGACAATAATGAGTATTTTTGCTGTATCCCAAGGAAGAAGAATCAAAACAAGGAAAGTTATAGCATCAATTCCAGAATCTAAATCCTTTATCAGAATTATTAAAATGCCTGACATGGAAGAAGAAGAACTTAAGAAAGCAGTTTTCTGGGAGGTAGAACAGCATATTCCTTTAGACATTAAAGATGTTTATCTGGACTCTAAAGCACTAGATAAAGATTTTCTACAATCTGCAGAAAAAAAGATCCAAAAAGAAAAAAAATCTTCTCCAGATAAGAAAGAAGACAAGGAAACAGGAGAGGTAAAACCGGAAGAGTTTACTGAGCAAAAAGAAGGAGAAGAACGTAATGTCTTAATTATTGCCTCTCCTAAAAAAACTGTGGATATTCTTACTGAAACATTAATCAAGTCAGGGCTTACTCCTATCATCACAGAATTAGAATCAGCTGCTACCTCTCGTGCTCTTATTCCAGAAAAGGATCTTGATTCTTATCTTATTCTTGATCTTGATAGTCTTAGAACGAGTTTTATTGCTGTAAGCAAAGGAATGCCACTCTTCACTGCCAATATTCCTATCGCAGGAAACAACTTAACGCAAGCTATATGCGAAAAGCTAGGCATAGAGTTTGAAGAAGCCGAAAAATTTAAAAGAGAAATTGGCTTAGAAAAAAAAGACAGGGAA
>PFNU01000008.1 GCA_002792135.1 bacterium (Candidatus Torokbacteria) CG_4_10_14_0_2_um_filter_35_8
CCAAGTCCTTGCAATTCTTTTATTAAAACTCCAAAAGATGCTGGGATATGAGGCTTTTGGATTTTTTCACCCTTTACTATTGATTCATAGGCACGGGCACGTCCTAAAACGTCATCTGATTTAATAGTAAGCATTTCCTGCAAAGTATGAGCAGCACCATATGCTTCAAGTGCCCAGACTTCCATCTCTCCAAATCTTTGGCCTCCAAATTGTGCTTTACCGCCAAGAGGTTGCTGAGTAACTAAAGAATAAGGACCTGTAGAACGAGCATGCATTTTTTCTTCAACTAAGTGTTCAAGTTTTAGAATATATATTATTCCGACAGTAGTTTTATCTTTAAAAAACTCTCCTGTCCTTCCGTCTATAAGTTGCACTTTTCCATCCTCTGGCAGACCTGCCTTCTTGAGCTCCTTTTTGATAGTTTCTAAAGATACTCCATTAAAAACTGGAGTTGCTACTTTGTACCCCAAATTTTTTGCTGCCCAACCTAGATGAGTCTCAAGAAGCTGTCCAATATTCATTCTTGATGCAACGCCCAGAGGATTCAAGATTATATCGACGGGTTGCCCATTGGGAAGACAGGGTATATCTTCAACAGGAACAATTTTAGAAATTACCCCTTTGTTACCATGATGACCTGCAAGTTTGTCTCCTACTTGGATTTTTTTTAAATTGGCAACTGAGACCTGAATTCTTTTTATAACGCCGGATTCTAATTTGTCACCTTGCTCTCTAGTAAAAATTTTAATATCAACAACTTTACCATGTTCACCATGAGGAAGTCTAAGAGAAGTATCCTTTACATCTTTGGCTTCTTCTCCAAAAATAGCTTTAAGAAGCCTCTCTTCTGCAGTGAGCTCTGTTTCTCCCTTTGGGGTAATTTTTCCTACTAAAATATCTCCAGGGCCAACTTTTGCTCCAATTCGAACAATTCCCTCCTCATCTAAATCTTTAAGTTTTAATTCGCCTACATTAGGAATATCTCTTGTTACTACTTCAGATCCTAGCTTTATCTCGCGAATATCTACTATATGATCCTCAATATGAATAGAGGTAAATTTATCTTGCTCTACTACCCGCTCAGAAACAAGGATAGCATCCTCATAATTTCCACCACCCCAAGACATGAAAGCGACAAGTAAATTTTGCCCCAAAGCAAGCTCACCCTCATCAGTTGATGCTCCATCAGCAAGAATATGTCCTTTTGATACTTTATCACCTTTTTCTACAAGGGGTTTTTGATTAAGACAAGTAGAAACATTAGATCTCTCAAAAGAGAAAAGGTCATAATCTTTAATGTTGCCATCTTCTTCTAAGACTTTAATATGATCTGCATCAACCTCAATTACCTTACCTTTTTTTCTGCAAACAACTAGGTGTCCAGAGTCTTTAGCAGCTTTTTTTTCCATGCCTGTCCCCACAATAGGAGCATCAGGTTTTATGGTGGATACAGCTTGACGTTGCATATTCGATCCCATAAGAGCACGGTTTGCGTCATCATGTTCTAAAAAAGGAATGAGAGCAGAAGAAATACTTACAATTTGCTGGGGAGAAACATCAAGGTAGTCAATTTTTGAAGTAGGATAAATACGAGGCTCTCCATTTACTCTTACTTCAGCATGGCGCTCTAGAAAATATCCTTTTTTATCAATAGAAATCTTCGCAGGACCTATTGTTTTGCCTTCCTCTTCATGAGCATCAAGGTATTCTATTTCTTCTGAGACAAAGCGTCTTATACGAACTTTTTTAAAAGGGAGCTTTTCAATTTCCTTAGCAAGCGTTTTAGTTATCTCGCTATCTTTTTTGAAAACTACATGCTCTTTTACTTTAATGTCTTTTGATAAAACTTTACCCTCTAGCAAAGAGGCTTTGTTTTCTACTTCCTTTACAACTTTTCTATAAGGGGTCTCCAAAAAACCATATTCATTAAGTCTTGCAAGACAAGCAAGATTATTAATAAGTCCAATATTTGGTCCTTCTGGTGTTTCAATAGGACAAATTCTTCCATAGTGAGTTCGGTGCACATCTCTTACTTCCATACCTGCTCTATCCCTAGAAAGACCACCTGGTCCCATGGTTGATATTCTTCTCTTGTGTTCTAACTCTGCTAAAGGGTTAGTTTGATCCATAAATTGTGAAAGTTGAGAAGAAGAGAAAAATTCATGCATTGCTGCAACTATGGGGCGGACATTGATAAGTAAAGCAGGAGTAACCGTTGTAATATCAGCAGTACTCATACGATCTTTAATAATTCTTACCATACGGCTAAGACCGAGGCGAAATTTCTGTTGTACAAGTTCCCCAACTGCCTTTACTCTTCTATTACCAAGATGATCAATATCATCTTCAAGCCCCTGACTTTTATTTAATTGTATTAATTCTCTAACAACAGCAACTAGATCCTCTTTTCTAAAAATTCTATTCCTGGCAGTATTAGAAACAGAAAGGTTGAGTCTCTGGTTCAATTTAAAACGCCCCACTTTTCCTAAATCATACCTTTCTAAATTAAAAAACATAGAGTGAATTAAAGATCTAGCATTATCCTCTGTTGCAAGATCTCCGGGACGAATTTTCCTATATACAGCTTTTAGTCCCTCGCCCACACTTTTTGCAGTATCTTTCTTTATGGTTGCTTCAATGTATCTAAATTCAGGATCATTGTCTATGTCTTTAAATAAATCAAAAATTTCCTGATCAGTTCCATAACCAAAGGCTCTTAAAAGAGAAGTTATTGCAACTTTTCTTTTTCGATCAATTCTTGCAGTGATTACTCCATTCTTATCAGTTTCAATCTCCAGCCATGCGCCTCTATTAGGGATTACTTTAGCACCATAAAATTTTCTTTCTCCAAAGATTTGACCACTAAAAGACACTCCTGGTGATCTAATTAGCTGAGAAACCACTACTCTTTCCACTCCATTAATAATAAAAGTGCCCCTCTCAGTCATAAGGGGAAAATCACCCATGTAAATTTCTTGCTCTTTTATCTCCCCTGTTTCTTTGTTGAGAAGGGAGACTTTGCTCTTCAGAGGGGCCTCAAAAGTTGCGTTTTTTTTCTTGGCTTGTTTTTCAGAATACTTTGGCTTATCAAGACGATAATCGACTATCTTCAGTTCTAAAAGTTTCTCTGTAAAATCTTTAACAGGATTAATTTCATTAAAAATTTCTTTTAATCCTTCTTTTACAAACCATCCATAAGAATTCTTTTGGATTTCTGTTAAGTCTGGCAAATCCATTATTGGCCTAAAATCTGTAAAATACTTTCTATCACTTTTAAGTTTGATATTAGAAGACATAAAAACTTTCCCTATCAAAAAAATATTAAGGGATTTTACAGAACCTTAAATTTGTTTTCTAAATTTGGGTCTCGGAAGAGAGGAGCAAATTTAAGAGAGAAATCATTTAGATAAAAACAACTACCTCTAGTTGAATTAAAAATTCTTGTTATAATTGTATCTAATAATAATATAGTTCTTGGTTTATGTCAAATAATATGTGTGGTTTATGAAGAATGTTATACACAGATTATCCACAAGTTTTAAAAATATCAAATTACAAACATCAAATTCATCCTTCGTCCGCCCCGGGCGGACTACGAACGGGCAAATTCCAATACCAAAATTCCAATTTCAAAACGTCGTCATCCTGATCCGCCGAAGTCTGCGGACTTCGGCGGATCCACTCAGAATGACGTAATCTGTATGTTTAAAATTTTGGATTTTAGTAATTGGTGCTTGTAATTTCTAAATGAAATATATATCATGTTTTCACTTTAGAAATAGGTATTTTCAGCCCATACCCCAACGCAAGTGCACCTGCCATTCCTATTTTAAAATTCATATTAAACTTTGAAATACTCGTAACAATTAATATCTTAGAAATATCGTTCATGGCCTCATTATTCTTCTTGAAAAACTTATCTATAGAAGGCAAAAGAAGACGAGATAACTTTTTGTCTCTAGTAGAAATCCTCATTGAATCCAAAGCCTTATTATCTTTATCTAATAACCAAAGAGAAAAATTATCATAATCGTTGGTATTTATTTTAAGAAGCATACAATTTTTTAAAATTTTTCAAAAGCTAAGAAATAAGATATATTTATAATAAGCTACGTTTGCTTTATTGTATAAAAACTACAGGCCATACACTAGGTGTCGGAGGTACAAGCACACTCCAAACTAAAAAGCTAATAAGCTTAAGAAACTAAAATCATGAAAAAAATATCAATCACTATCCTTTCTATTATTTTAGGTGTTGGTACTATACTTATTCTTGCTTATTTTATAGGATTTGGAAAAATTCGTGAAGCAACAGGGTTGGTCTCTCTCAAAAACATCTGTCTTCTTGCTTTAATATCTTTTATTCAATCTCTTCTTACCTGCATTGCTTTAAGACGAATACTCTTCTCTTTTGGAATCAGAAAAAAAATGGACATTTTATCACTTTATAATTTTGAACTTATAAAGTCTGCTATAAGCTACATTACTCCTTTTCTTAATACTGGAGGAGAACCGCTACAGATATATCTTTTAAAAAAATATAAAAAGGTGCCACTTAAGACAGGGATATCAGCTGTTATCCTAGATAAAGTTTTGAGACTTTCCTTAAGTATTGCTTTAGTTTTTCTAGGCATTCTCATTACTTTTTTTGTCTCCCGAATATCTATTAAAGCTATTATTCTCATTATTTTGATTATTCTTCCTGCTGTTCTCATGCTTTACTTCTTTTATAAAAAATCCCTAGTAAGCGATTCTGAAGGGATTATTAACTTTCTTCTGCTTATCTTCTGCGGGATTTTCAGATTAAGTTTTCTTAAAAAAATTAAGGATCCAGTAGGTAAAATAGATAAAGCAATTACTTATTTCCTCAAGAATAAGGTAAAAGAAATTTTAATTTTAAGTTATATTAATGCTTTAATTGTTCTTTCTACTTTTCTACAATTCTACATCATTCTTAATTCTCTAAATTATAATCCTACCTTATCTGATCTTCTAATTATTTTTACAGTTTTTAATCTTTCTATTCTTATTCCTATACCAGCAGGGCTTGGAGTATTCGAAGTCGGCGGTACAGGAATTTTTATTATACAGGGTATTGGCGCAAACTTGGGTTTTGTTTTTGCTTTAGTTTTGAGGGTGGTAAATATCATTACTACTATTCCCGGATTAATACTTACTTTTCATTATGGAATTAGACTAAGAAAAGCAATTAAGATATCTATTAAAACTTTGGTGCAACATTTGGGTCAGAAGACTTCGGGGAATGGGATTTTTAGGAATCACGAATCATGAATCAAGAATATAAGAAACATACCAGAGTGTAATCTTCAAATAACTAAAGACAGAAGACTAATATCTTTTTTCTTGGTGTTTTTTGTTAAAAAAACAAAAGCCTACTTGAATAAGGTATAAGAAAATAGAGTAAAGCTTTGGCATTCATATTTATCAGTTTAAGAAGGACTTTTTACGTCCTTCTACCCGCGTCTTCCCTAATTGTTCTAAAACTTCTTTATAACCTGTAATCTTTTTTTCTGACCAACTAAACTTCTTCTGAATTTCCTTATCTGTCAATTTTTTTGTGTCGTGATAATAGACGTAAACTAACAATTCCCGCCAGTCAATACCACGCTAGGCGCAAATAATCTTTAAATGCTCCTCTTCCCAATCCTCCATAAAACACACTCCTCTCTAGATAAATATAGACATAGTAATTATATCACATAAATTCGAATTTACAAGAAAATGTACAGTTAACACCATGAGGTAACACTTGGTATAGTTAGGGGTAACACCTGTTAACTATTAAATCCTATGTCTATGCCAAGAGCTAAGTATG
>PFNU01000120.1:0-1165 GCA_002792135.1 bacterium (Candidatus Torokbacteria) CG_4_10_14_0_2_um_filter_35_8
TTGTCGTCACAAAAACACGAGAGGAGTAGGGTAAGGCCAGTCCCCTGACTGGCCTCGTGAGGTCTTAGATGAAGACTATTGATATGGTTCACCTTCCAAAATACAATTTAGAAAATCACATCTACTTTATTACCTCAGAGGTTAAAGATAGAATCCATCTTTTTACTAGAGAAGATTACTTTAAAATCTTAATAGACAACTTGGAGTTTTATAGAAGAAAGTTCTGCTTTAAACTAATAGGTTATGTATTAATGGTAAATCATTTACACTTACTTATCTTCCCTGATATTAATAAAGGAACTTGTTCTGAAATAATGAGAGACTTTAATAAGTTTACTGCAAGAGAGATTATAAAAAAGTTAAAAAAGAAAGATCTTAAATTAGTTAAAGAATTCTTACTAAGAAAACAAAGAAGAAAAAATCATAGATATCAGATCTGGCAAAGCAAAACCTATGACTTTAATATCTTCAGTAAGAAAAAACTAAAAGAAAAACTTAATTATATTCATATGAATCCTGTCAGAGCAGGTCTTACCAAAAATCCCCAAGACTATAGATGGTCAAGTGCAAGAAATTACTATCTAGGAAATAATAAAGGAGAGATAGAAATTGATTTTATGCTAATGTGAAAAAACATTATATATAACAGCCTTTTTCTAGGAACGCCCGGGCTAGTCAGGGGACTAGCCCTACCCAGTAGTAGAAGTAATCGATAATTAAGAACTAAACAACCATGCAAAAAATAGATTTTAATAAAATAAAAAAAATCCATTTAATTGGTATCAAAGGACAAGGCATGTCTGCGGTTGCTTCTATTCTTAAGAAAAGAGGATTTAAAATAACTGGATCGGATGTCTCTGAAAAGTTTTTTACCGATGAAGTTTTAAAAAAAGAAAAGATTTCCTATTACGAAGAATTTGATTCTGAGTACATTACAGATGATATAGATTTGGTAATTTACTCTACAGCTTATAACGAGAAAAATAACCCTGAATTTAAAAAAGCAAAAGAGATTGGTTTGAAAATGATGTCTTATCCAGAGATTTTGGGTATTTTGTTTAAAGAGAAATTTGGAATAGCGGTTTGTGGGACTCATGGGAAAACTACTACTTCGGCGCTAGCAGCTTATGTTTTAGAAGAATGTGGCTTGGATCCTTCTGCAGTA
>PFNU01000120.1:1177-5728 GCA_002792135.1 bacterium (Candidatus Torokbacteria) CG_4_10_14_0_2_um_filter_35_8
GTTATTAATTGGGGATCTAATTCTTTGTCTGGAAAAGGAAAACATATGGTAATAGAAGCTGATGAATGGCAGAATAAACTTGCTATGTATGATGCTAAAGGAGTGATTCTGACAAGTATTGATTTTGATCATCCTGATTTTTTTAAAGATTTTAAAGATTATAAAAAGGTTTTTCAAGATTTTGTCGCAAAGATAGGAAAAGAAGGTTTTCTAGTTTTTTGCCAAGATGATAAGGACGTAGTAGAAGTTAGTAAATATGCTCAGTGTAGAGAGTTAAGTTATGGATTTAGTAAGATTTCCGATTTTGTAATTAAGAATTTTAAATTGAATAAAAATTTTGATTATACTTTACAAAAAGCTAATCAGAGTTTTGAGGTTTATTATAAAAATAAGAGTTTAGGAAGTTTTAGGTTAAAATTGATTGGTAAACATAATGCCTTGAATGCTACATCAGTAATTGCTTTAAGCCATCTTTTGAGGGTTGATTTAGAAAAAGCACGAAAGGCTTTAGAAGATTTCAAAGGAACTGCAAGAAGATTTGAATATTATGGCAAAAGAAATGGAGCGCTTTTATTTGATGATTATGGTCATCTTCCAAAGGAGATTAAAGTAGTTTTGAAAACAGCTCGAAATTTTTATCCTAAAAGAGACATTATTAGCGTTTTTCAACCCCATTCTTTTTCAAGAACTGAAAGCTTGCTTCCAGAGTTTGCGGGTAGTTTTGATGATGCAGATGAAGTAGTTGTTCTAGATATTTATGGGTCAGCAAGAGAGACTTCCGGTAATGTTCATTCTAAGGATTTGGTTGATTCAATTAATAAAGATAATTCTAATAAAGCAAAGTATATACCGACTATTCCAGAGGTTGTTGACTATTTGAAAGACAGAATTGGTAAGGATGACGTAGTGATTGCGATTGGCGCAGGCAGTGGATGGGAAGTGGTGGAGGAATTAAGTAAAGGTTAAGTTTTTATAAATGATTAGCGGTCCAAGAGCAGCCGTCATCCTGAGCCGTAGCGAATGATTATTATTAATTTAAAGTTGTCACTCTGAGCTCGTCGAAGAGTGATATAAGAGTTTGAGGGCTATCCTTCTTCCGCCGAAGGCGGACGGATTAGGATGACATGATAGGTTTAGATAGAGCTGATATTTGACACTTCTTTTGCAACCAGCTAAAATTAATTTACATTCTGAAAGAATTTAGTTAGATGGTAAAAACCTAATGTTACCCCAGATAAGAAGAAAAGAGGCAAAGTCTTCTATTTTTGCATATAGTTTGGTAGTGGCAACTGTACTTGCTTTGTTTTTTGTTATCTCTTTTTCTATAGGCTTATATGAAACAAGGAGAAGTACCGCAGAGTTAAGTTGTAATGAAGGGAATAATCAAGAAGAAGAAAATAAAGTTTGTAATCAAGACTTAATTAGTAATCAAAACAAAACCTCTAGTTTAAGTAAAACCTTTAATAAAATTCTTAGTATTAATTCAATTATCTTGTCCAACCTTGAAAAAATGCAAGAAAAAGGTATTCCCTATATGATAATTGGTAAAAGAGCTCTTGATAAGAAGTATGGTGATGGCAACGGAGATAATGGAAATGGAGATGATGGTGATAACGGTTGTAATCCAGAAGTAGATTTAGGATCTGAAGATATTCAAGGAATACTTCCCATAGTTCATGGAGGCACAGGACAAGATACTTTAAATGATTTAATTATCTTAGGAGATCATACTATTGGAAATTATATTTCTTCTCTTTCTGGATCAGACATTATTACAGTATCTGGAAGTTTAGGAGAAAACTCATCGCTCTCTTTAGATATTGCAGATAACTCCATTACTTCTTCAAAAATAAAAGTATTCGGAGATGATGCCTTTAATTATATTCTCGTATCAAACGGAGATGGAACATTTCACTGGGAATATAAACCGCAAATGAGAGGAAGAGTTGATAACTTCACTCCTGGATCAGTTCTTTTTGCAGATTCAACAGGAAATATCTTTGAAGATAACTCTAATTTTTTCTGGGATGATACGAATAATAGGTTGGGGATTGGGACAAATAGTCCAAGTGCAAAACTCCAAGTAGACACAGGTGTAGCCGCCACAAAAGGCCTCATCGTAAAAGGTGCTGCTTCCCAATCTGTTAATTTACAAGAGTGGCAGGATTCCCTTGGTTCATTATTGATGTCTGTAGACTCCTCGGGTCAACTTGGGCTTGGAGCAATAACTCCAGGCGCGGCGTTTGATGTATATAATAAAATGACAGTGGATTCTTCTGGCGCAATAAGTTCTCCAAAAGTTAATAAAGTGATAGTGGTTGATGGAGTAACTTATAGTCAAGATGATACAGGTATTAACGCAGCAATAGCTGCCCTTCCGGCAGCAGGTGGTGAGATCTTCTTACCAGAAGGAACTTATTCCTTAAGTGCTACTATTAATATAAATAAAAGCAATTTTATTTTGAGAGGAGCAGGTGAAGGTACAATTCTTCAAGTTGCAGCTGCAACTCAAATTAATGCAATAACATATGGAGGAGGAGATGATGTTGTGATTCGCGATCTGACTATTGATGGCAATAAAGCTAACAATACTGATGCAGGAGTTGCTACAAATCAGAATGGAATTTATGGATCGGGTTCAGCTTATTCATACCGTATCAAAATCATTAATTGTGCGATTAAGAATAATTATGAAGATGGGATTTATATCTACAATTGGCACATTCAAGATCCCCAAATAATAAACAACAGAATTTTTGACAATGACGATAAAGGAATGCAAGTTGGTCCAAATAGTGGTGCTTTAACTGGTGGGGTTATTTCTGATAATAAAGTTTATTCCAACGGAGGAGATGGGATTTTTTCAAATGGTGGGGCAACAGTGAAAGGGAATAATGTTAATAATAATGGAGCCTACGGGATTGCTGCTTACAACGGAACTGTTGTTTCTGCTAATGTGGTTTACTCTAATACAGGTTCAGGAATTTATGCGGACGCCAGTCCTGTAACAGGCAACAGAGTCTATTCAAATGGAGTACATGGAGTTTATGTTAAGGGAAGTACTTCAGTTACAGGTAATATTATTACCGATAATACCTCTAGTGGAGTTTATACTGTAGGACCATCTTATGAAAACCTCATCAGTAGCAACCAAGTGTCAGGTAATGGAGAATATGGTATTCGTCTTCAGTATTGGAATACTAATAAGGTTATCGTATCTGATAACATGGTGAGTGGAAATACTTACCATGGTATTTATTTCCAAAATAATGGATCTTCTGATAATAATTTAGTGATTACTGGTAATTTAGTCTACAATAACGATGACGGAACTGATAGTTATGATGGGATTAATATCGGGGGTACAGTCCGCAAAGGAATAATTTCTAATAATCGTGCCCTAGGTAATGGCAGATGGGGTCTTTATGGAACAGCTATGAGTAGCTTTATTGTTTCTAATAATTATTTTGAAGGAAATACAACAGGAGGTATGAGTATTCCTGATAATAATACTATTATTGATGAAGATGATACTACGTTGACAATCAAACCTTTTACAGGAGATTATGTACGTATTGGTGATGCAGGATTAGCATCTCTTGTTAATACTAATGATGACCTGTTTGTTTCTGGTGGACTAGAGGTTGATAGTTTCTCTGTCTTTGGCGGTAACGTCGGTATCGGAACCGACACCCCTGCCGCCAAACTCGAAGTAGAAATAGATAACACCGACAATGTAACAGGTCTTCTTCTTGATATGGATGATGTAACCAATAATCCTAATGTTCTAGTTATTAATAATGCAGGTACTGGTTATTCAGTACTCGTTGACGAAGGTGATGCGGTATTTGATGCTAATCTCGTTGTCGGAGGTTCAACCTCAAGAATAAATACTCTTTTGAATGGGAGTTTCTCACTCGGAGGAGATGATCTCTTTATCGCAGGAGATGCAGGAATTAAAGGTGATGTTTATACTGATGGGTCATTTATTGCAGGAAATAGCTTAACTTTAACAGATGGATCAATTACCCAATCAACAGGACTGGCATTAAATGTAAGTCTTGGTGGTGCAGCAGGAGACGACTTTATTATTGATAACACAACTTTAGTAGTAGAAAGTGATGAGCATCAGGTGGGGATTGGAACAGCAACTCCAGGTTACACACTTCATACTTATACTTCTCCTTCAGGATATGCTGGGGATTATATCAACACTAGAGTGGAAGCTCTAGGATCACTTGATTCAACAGTTGGTGCTAGGGCAGGTTATGGAGGCTACTTTACCTCCAATTATTCAAGGTCTGCTGGAGCTAACTGGGTAAGTAACTACGGTCTTTATGCTGAGGCAGGTGGTGGTGCTACCGCCCTCTATTCACACGGAGTCCATGGCAAATCTACTACTACAGATACTACTCGGAGTGTAGGTGTTTATGGAGAAGGAGGTTTTGGTATTATGGGTGAAAGTACTGCAGGTGATACAATCGGTGTTGTGGGAAAGGGAGGAACAGTATCAGGATGGGGATACCAATCAGGCGGAATAGGAGTAGTAGC
>PFNU01000048.1 GCA_002792135.1 bacterium (Candidatus Torokbacteria) CG_4_10_14_0_2_um_filter_35_8
AGATAAGAGGACAAATATTCATATATCCTCCCATCTCAGTAATCCACCTTAGAATTTTAGGTAGCTCATCGAGGTTTTTAGAGTTGATTACGGTATTGATTCCCAGAACCGAAATGTCATCTTTAATTTCTGGAATTAGTTTAAGAGCAGCAATTGTCTTAGGAAAAGAGCAACCACCAATCGAGAAGTCAGGATTTAGAAAATCTACACTAAAGAATAAGCCACTTCCTTTTTTGATTCTGGTTTCCCCTACTATCTCATAAATCTTTGCTTTGTCGAGACCACTTGTGGTAATTACATAATTAAAATCCATATTGTTTGCAGTTGTAACTATCTCTTTTATCTCTGGTATATCCATATCTTCAAAATTACCACCAAGAAACTTTAGAGTTTTTATCCCGATCTTGTTTAGCACATTTAAGGCCTCTATTTTTTGAGCAAGGTCTACTTCACCTGGACTATGCCCTGGTACAACACAGTAATTAGTTACCCCTCCCAACTTGCATTTGTAGGTTATAACCCACTGAGCTTCAGAAATTTTTACTAACATCTATTTTTCCTCCTTTGTTGAATTTGTATTTTATCTTTCCCAATACCCATGTAAGCTGAGTTTTTATTATTGGAATCTTTTTTTCTGCTTGCTGGAAATAAATTGCATTGGGGATATTATCAAAAGTAAGACTTATTTTATCTACCCTAGACCTTTTGAGAATATTTTTTTTCGAGAGTGTTTTTTTGTTGAGTATTTAAGTTGAGCCATTTTATTCCCAAAGCTTTTAGTCCGTTTACAGATACGATATCAACTACTTTGTCAATTTGCCACCATCTGACAGCATCCATAAGTAACTGAGCTTCTCGATACATATTACCTTCACAGAAAGGTCCATAAATATCACAAATGTTGTCTGTTCCTAAAGCAACATTCACCCCTGCTTCTACTAGCTGTGGTACTGGAGCAATACTGTTATGAATTGGTGCAGTTTCATTGTGGAGTTGAAGCATATTAATTGCTGCTGTTGGGCATACAATAATACTCATTCCAGCATCTTTGATAAGTTTAATAACTCTTTTTTTTTCTTTTTCTGATTGGGAATTTAAAGAAATAGCATGAATTCCTGTGACCTTTCCTTCCCATCCATGCTCAATTGTTTTTTTTGCTAAAAGCTCTGTTTCTTTTTGTCTGGGACTATTTTGTTGGTCAACGTGGATATGTATCCTTTTGTTATATTTTTTTGCCAGTTTAAATATGTAATCTAGATGCTCTGCTTCATACGGATGCTCGTATTCTGGAAGTCCGCCTAGTATATCAACCATCTCGGCTGCCTCTTCAATATAATTTTGCTCTTCTTTTTTGAGAACACCACGGAGTGTTTGGTTGGCAACTAAAACTTTGATCTTGCTTTTATATTTATCTCTTACGTGTAGTACTGCTTGTAAAGGTAATAATTTTACAAAACTGTCAATATCTACAAAAGTTAGACAATATTTTACTCCCTGACTAATCATTTTTTCAAAGCATAAGGAGATTCGATAGGTAAGGTCATCCCAAGTGTAGTTTTTTTTAATTTTGTTATTTATCTTCCATTTTTGTTGAAGGGTTTCTTCAGCATATTTTAAATTTTTGTAGGATATAATGTGTGACTTGTCGAAGTGAGCATGACTATTAACAAAACCGCCTTTCTTTTTAACTTTCTGAAGAAATAACGATTTAAGATACCAAGATCTAGAGTTGTTTTTCTGTGGCATTAATTTTTTAATTAGAATATTAGATACTAAGAGTTGATCACTTTAAGATTGCGTTTTTAAATACTAAGCTTTCCTTATATCTATTGTTAAACTAACTTCTCGATAAAATCTTCTGATACAGAAGGTTCGGTGATCAAAGGAATATCGTTTTCTACTGCTGACTTACGAATTACCTTACCGTCGGTTACTTCTTGTCTTTTTCCTTCTTGTGCAGGAATATTGATAATCAAATCAAAGCGTTTTTCATCTAGGTAATGTTTGATATTTGGTTCGCTTTGTAAGTTACTGATTTTGTGAACTAAAGTTGTATCAACTTTATTTCTCCTTAGAAATTTATGAGTTTTTTCAGTTGCATATAATTTGAATTTTTCTGTAGCAGCTAAGTTCTTAATATATGGTAGAAGACGCTTCTTGTTACTGATATGACCAATAGAAAGCAAGATATTCTTCTCTACCCTTTTAGCAAGCCTCATTTGTAGAGAGTAAATTTCAATGAAGCCTGCTGAGCAGTTTTGGTTAAAAGCTTCGGATTTCATGAAAGTAGCAAGCTTCTCGTCAAAAATTGTATTTGGTGTATCTAGTGCAACAGTCTCAGCCTTACCTTTGTAAAGTTTTACTATCACTTTTCCTGTAACTTTTTCGTTAACTTTGTCAATAAAGGCATTAATATCTTGCATTAAAGGATCATACCACAAGGCTCCATAACAAATATAAGCAAATTTTTGGTCGACAGTAGCCTTAAACTCATTTTCTACTCGTGTGCAAACATATTTCTCTAGGTTCCAGTGAGCATTAATAATAATTTCTGCTGCTGGTGCTTCGTAAACACCACGAACTTTAAGACCAACTACTCTATCTTCTATATGGTGAGTAATTCCCACACCGTGCCTTGCGCCAATCTTGTTTAATTTAATAATTAAATCTGCAAGCTTCATCTTTTGGCCATTTATCGAAACAGGAATTCCTTTGACAAATTCTAATTTTACATATTCTGGTTTATTTGGTGCTTTTTCTGGTAGAGTGCAAACTTGTAAAATTTTCTCTAAAGGTGGGATTAAAGCAGGGTTTTCAATTTCTCCTGACTCTCCTGTTACTCCCCACATGTTATCATCGTATGAATAAGGACTCTCTGCAGTTTGTTTTACTGGAATCCCGTGTTTTTTTGCATATACTAATTCTTCATCTCTTCCCATACTCCATTCTCTCACTGGTGCAATAACTTTAATATCAGGATTTAGCGTTAGGGCAGTACTTTCAAGTCTTACTTGGTCATTACCTTTACCTGTACAGCCGTGAGCGATAGCATCTGCTTTTTCTTTTGCTGCTATTTCTACTGCTTTTTTGGCAAGGAGTGGTCTTCCTAAAGGAGTTGATAAGTGATAAGGGCCTTGGTAGGAGGCATTAGCTTTGATTCCCTTGGATATGTATTCTTCAGCAAATTCATCTTTGGCATCAATAACATATGCTCGGTATGCTCCTACTTTTAAAGCTTTCTTACGGATTGCGGTCAAATCATCTGCTTGTTGGCCAATATCAATTGTTAAAGCAATGACTTTTGCTTTGTATTCATCTTGAATCCACTTAAGCATCACACTTGTATCCAGACCACCGGAGTAAAGTAGGACAACTTTTTTTACTTCGCCTTTTTTTGCCTCATACGAAGAAACTTTTGTGTATTTATTCATGGTTTTTAAAATTAATATATTTTTATTTAAATGGGAAAAATCAGACAAAGAGTTATTTGTTCAATCTTTTCTTTCCTTCATAACTCCCTGCTGCTGTCTGGAGTGTCCACCTGCTGTATCTTGCAAGTCTTGCTAAATTATTTCTTCCGTCATCACTTACACCTGCATAGCTTAGGCCAGACTGAATACCAGTAATCAATGTAGAAATATATACATCTGTCTCTCCTAGGCAGTCTACTTCACGCACTATTCCTTCTGCAGCGTCCCATCTTGGTCTTCCTTGATGCTCTTTTGCTCTGCTAGATGCACTTCCCCAGATTTTAACTTTTCTTTTAACTGGATCGTATCTTTTTTTAAAATCTGCACTATCATTTGTAGCCCCAAGCATGCTTCCCATTATTATCCCTTTAACACCTGTAGCAAAATATTTTACCGCTGTTCCTGAATCATATATACCACCATCAGCAATAACATCAACACCGAATTTTTTTGCTACAGTAACTACATCGTATAGACCAGAAATTGTAGGTACGCCAAAACCTGTAACTTTTCTTGTTGTACATGCAAAACCAGGTCCCACATTTGCTTTTATTATGTCAACTCCTAACTTGCTGTACATGTATGCAGCTTTTGGAGTAATAATATTTCCTGCCGCTAAGATTGTATCTGGGAATTTTTCTCTTATTTCCTTAATGACTTTATACATCTGGACAGAATCACCATGAGCTACATCTAGTACAATAATATCAACTTCTGCTTTTACCATCTTTTCAATTCTTTCAGTATAATTATTCCTAAGTCCGCTTGCTCCCGCCACTAATAACCTTCCTTTTGGGTCAATAGCAGGTTCATAGGTTCTGCTATCGATTGTAATTTTTTTTACTGCTGTATTTTTTACTGCTCTTATTTGTTTAACTTGTTTTTTTACTGTTTGAAATTGATGTAAAATCCCAACACCACCCATCAAAGCAGTAGTTATTGCAAGTTTCTCATCAGTGACTGATTCCATATTTGCTGCAAATAAAGGAAATGGAAGCTTCAGACCTGCAATTATTGATCCTGGATCACAGTCACGTCTGCTTGCTGAACCAGTAAATGGAACACCAGTTATATCATCAGGTGCAAGTGTCATAAGCATATCTTCTCTAGCAAGATGTACCAGTTGGCCTAGTTTGTAGCCTCCTCTTGCAGCAGCTTCAATTCGTGCCTGTTCAGATAAAATCCATTTATTTAGATCTTCTTTCCAGATAAATTCATGTTTTTTAATATCCTCAGAAATAATTCCAAAGACTTCTTTATCTATTTTTTTATGATCAATTTTTTCCATGTACGCTGTAGAAAAAGATTCTGGTTTATGAATTATATTGTTTTATTTAGATTGAAAAAATTAGGCAATGAACTCCCCCACCTGCTTTTTTAAATTCAGAAACATCACTTTCTACTATTTTGAATCCTTTAGCAATTAAGTCAGATAGCAAGCCATTAAGACCTTTGGCAGTAATGATTTTTTTCTTGTGGACCAAAGCATTTAAAGCAAAATTAAGAGTATCTTTTCTGGTTGCTTTTACTGTAGACTTTGCTTCTTTTTCGATGAGTTTACGAGTTTCTTTAGAAAAAGCTCCAGGATAATAAATTAGGTTTTGGTCATCAATAGGAAAAACTGTCATGTCGAGATGGTACAAAAATGGGTCAATTAGTTCTAGACTGATAACTTTCTTTCCTGTTATCTTTGCGATTTCTTTGTGGCTAGCTTTGTCAGTTCTAAAACCAAAGCCAGCTAGTATTTTGTCATTCCAGAATAAAAAGTCACCTCCTTCGAATTTAATTTTTTGAGGGAGGTGGATTACTTTATAGCCTCTTTTTTTAAACCAAGAGGCATAGAGCTTTGCTTCCTCTCTTCTTTGAGGATAGCGAAAATTTGCTTGAATAAAAGTTTTATCAAAAATTATTCCTTGGTCTGCGCTAAAAACCATATCAGGCAAACCTTGCCTTTGGGTAAGAACTTCTACTTTTAATCCTAAGAAATTCTTAATTAACTCTACTAAGTTTTGCCATTGTTCACTTGCCAGAGTTCTATCTACTTCTAACTCTGGATGCATCCAAGGATTAATTGAGTAGGTTACGTCGTAATAGTTTGGAGAGCACATCAATAGGTTTTCCATTGTTATTTTCTTTAAGAGACAGGCTCTATAAGTAAGATATAAAAAAACCACCTCTATT
>PFNU01000131.1 GCA_002792135.1 bacterium (Candidatus Torokbacteria) CG_4_10_14_0_2_um_filter_35_8
ACAAAAGTATTTTTTTATCTTCGTATATTCTTTCTAGCTTTTCTTTAAGATTGTCCATTCTTTTTTTAAGTCCATCTGTAGCAAGACTATTAATAGAAATAACTTTCGATTCTTTATTATGTAAATATTTCTCTGCCAATTCCCGAGCAAGATTTACCTTTGTAGGATCTTTAAATATGTTTGGATAAGGATAAGTATTTCTTGGCGCAACTTGTCTCGTTCTAAATAGATAACCTATCCCCGTTTTCTGCATCTTTCTTTCTATTATCTTAAGAAGGAATTCTATCTCTTCCGGCATCCAATATTTTTCTCTCTCATATTCTCTTTTTAAAGAATTTAAAGATTCTACACTATAGGAGATTATTCCTGTTCCATATAGACCATAATGTAGAATTTTAGATGCCTGATCTTGTTCTACATTACTAACTAGTAATTTGTTAAATAAATCTATGTTTCTTTTTGAAGCGTCAAGGTAGATTTCTCTTGATTTTTTATTTTTTTCTAAAGACACAGGAATAACAACATCTTCATTAGTAACTCCTGCCCGTCTTCCTGAATGCATTAAAGCTGATGCAAATACTATTCCTGTCAAGGAAGAATCCAAAAATTTTGATGCTTCATATGAAAAAGAAAAAACTGGAGTTGTCGCTATTGAAGCATGTCCTTTGAGAGATGATTTCTCTAGAATGATTTTAACTTTCTTACCCAAATCCTGTCCTTTTTCATCTACTTCTTTTTTAAGATCTTGTACTGACTTTCCTTTGAATGTTAAAAGTGCACCCAAGGCACAGATAGTTTCGGGATTTAGATCTCCTGTCTCATCTTTTATTACAGGGTTTACTCCTAAGAATGTGATTTTCAAATCTTCTGTTGTTTGCATGAATTTTTAATTATTCCATGGTTTACATAAGAATCTTTTTCTTTAGAACGTTTTATACGTTCTTCGGAACATTTTACGTTCTTTAGAACGTCCTACGTTCTTACTAAAATACCGCTTGCACTGTTCCTTTGTTTTTATTGTTTTTATAATTATATTTTCCATTTTTTTCATAAAGTCTTTCGGGGAAGCTGGAAAGTTGAGAAAAGAGCAGTTGAGCGATTTCCATTTTAGGTCTTAAAATAATTGGTACACAATTTAGATTACAAAGCTCCAAGGTTATATTTAAAAAGTGTCCTGGATTCACTATACCCGCAGTATTATGTACAATTAAACCGGCACGGGCTAAACTACTTTTTCCAGATATTTGTATTAAATATTTATTTGATCCGAAAAAATCCCAAGAGCTTCCCAGAATACTAATTCTAGGATGTAGCACAAACATCTCGTTATCTTGCACTATAATTTTTCTAGTTTTGGCCATAATTTTTCTTGCTGGATCAATAGTGTGAGTAAAACAGCTATCAGTAATTATAAATTCGTTTCCCAAAAGAATATCATAGCTTGCTGGTTGTAATCTTTTTACATCAAAATCTCTAATAATAATATCTCTATTTTCTACAGCTTTTTTTATATCAATATCTGAAAGAAACATATGTTTTATTATCAGTTAACGAATTAAACTTGTACTTCGACCCCTTTGGTAGTTACTCTACCTCCCTTCCATTGGCCTTGATATGCTCTACTCAAATCTCCTACTACTTCATGGAAAACTAGATTGGCAATTCTTGCGCCTAATTCAAGCTCAAAAGGAAAACCTCCAACATTGGCTAAAGCAAATATCAATTCTCCTTTATATCCTGGGTCTGTTTTAGTTCCTTTAAAATATATTCCGCATCTCTGTAAAGTACCTCTAGGGTATACATCTGGCATAATGAAAACTGGATCTCTACCTTTTTCGATTGCAATTTTCTTGGAAGGAATATTCACTTTCTCGATTATTTTTACTAAGACAAAATCCCCTGGCTTAAGTATTACTTTCTTATCTCCTTTTTTTATATCAGCAATCTTTTTAACCTCAGGAGTTTTCCTATCAGATACTCCCAGATATCCTTTTCCTTTTAATCTATAAACTTCTCCCACTCTTACATCTATTCCTACTCCTTCAGGATCTAGTTCTCGCTCGGAAAGATCTTCAATCAAATTGTACTTTTTGTTAAGCTCAAGAATTGTTTTTGCAGAAATAACCATGGTTTTAAAATATTAAAAAATAATTATTTATAAAAATAAAACGAATATCCTTATTCTGTTTCTCTGAAAATAATATCAATTTACTTAGTTTTTTTCAAACAGGATTTTCCAACAAAATACATTCTCACTTGGTTTGAAAAAGATGGCAGATGTTGTATTGCCTTTTAGCCTTATTTAATACAAAAATTTCTATTCCACCATTTTTTCGGACTATCTGCATAATCTAAAATTACTCTCTTTTCTTGTTTTGAAAGATCCATTTCCCTAATAAGAGCTAGAAGGTTAGTTAGAGCCCACCATTTAACCTTAGCTTTTCTAAGATTGTTTTTAGTGATGGAAAAGTCATAAGTGAAAATAGTAATGATTCCAACTACATTTACTTTATACTCTTGACGAATTGCTTCAGTGGCTCTAACAGCACTTCCTGCAGTTGATAACAAATCTTCAACTACTAACACTTTTGATCTCTTTGTAATATTACCTTCAATCTGTTTTTTACCTCCGTATCCTTTAGGCTTTTGCCGGATATAACAAAAAGGTTTTTCCAGTCTTTCAGCTAAAATTGCTCCCCAAGTAACTCCGCCTGTGGCAACCGCCGCAATTACATCAAATTGCAGATTGTTTTCCTGTATAATTTTTAAAAAACCTTCAACTATTTTCTTCCTTACAGAGAAACGAGAAATCAAAATCCCAGTATAACAATAAATCGGGGATTTGATTCCACTTTTTCCAACAAACGGTGGATCAATTGAGATCTTTACTATTTTTTCTTTAACAAATAATTGAGCAATCTCTTCTTGTAGTCTTCTCATAAATAACAAATAAACTTATCATACTACCCTAATTACTATGTAAAAACATGGGTAATCTCTAAAATTACAAAGAGAAATCTTACTTGCTTGAGGTACTATTTTGAATTATAATATATTCTAGTCCACCACCACAAATCCCAAAAAATTCACAAAAATCTCTGACAAGTTTATAAGAGATTAGTGAAAATTACAAAGAAATAAAAAATAGGTGCGACCATAGAAAAGCCCGATGCTAAACTCAAACTCAAACTGCCTAAGCAAAATTTGATAACAAATAATAACAATTAACAAGTTATCCACAAAAATCCCGAAAAGCAGGACTTTTTTGTTATACGAACACCTTGTACTGTATTCTTGAATTAGTTCGAACGCATTTCGCCACCGCAGGCAACGAGGAAAGCCCCCGCGAAATTCTGAAAATGCGGCGGAGCCGCACTGCTGACGATTTCAAGTTTGTCTTTGGCGACAAATTCTTTTTAAACTCTTTAAAAATAAAACAAGATGAAATAAGGAAAAGCATAACAAGAGATTTAGGTTGCTAACCACCCACCGTCAATAACTACAATTGCTCCAGTTATATAGCTTGAAGAATCTGAAGCAAGAAAAACAACCAGTTCTGAAACTTCTTCTGGCCGGCCGACTCTTTTAAGAGGTATTCTTTGGAGCATCGCCCCTATCATTTTTGGATCTTTTTTAACTACATCAATCATCGGAGTTTCTATCATTCCCGGAGCAATGGCGTTAACACGAATATTAAAAGGGGCTAATTCCGTGGCTAAAGCTTCAGTCATTGCAGCTATACCTCCTTTAGAAGCACAGTAATGAGCAATATTTGGCATACCAATTCCTTGTTGACCCATAGCCACAGAAGCGATATTAACTATTGCTCCCTTTTTCCGTTCTTTCATAATTTTTGCTGCAGCTTGGGCGCATAAAAACTCTCCTTTAAGGTTAATGTCAATTGTCCTATCCCAATCTTCTTCTGATAATTCCAAAAATGGCTTGAATTGAGCTATTCCGGCATTGTTTATTAAAATATCAAGCTGTCCGAATTTTTGAACGGTTTCAGCTACAGCCGAATCAACCTCTGATTTATTTGAAACATCCAGTTTGAGGGCCATCGCTTCACCACCAAAGTTTTTAATTTCATCAACAACTTTTTGGCAGTCATCTTGATTAATATCAGTAACAATAACTTTTGCTCCTTGTTTAGTCAAAGCAATAGCGTGAGATTTTCCCATACCCTGCCTTGCACCGGTTATAAGTGCCACTTTGTTTTTAAGATTTTGCATAATTTTGGCTTTTTTAAATTTTAAGTTATAGAGTAATTTCTCCCGACTAAGAGAAATTTAATAAAAAATTCCCTACAATTTAGTCACCAAGTCCCGCAGTAAGCGGGATAAACTCCACGAGAGGAACCAACGAAATTTGACTTTCTGGTGCGTTTATTTGACCAAATCCGAACCTACTTTGAGCGGAATTGACCCGCCCCGCGGCTCCACCTCCGCCAGAGGCGGGGCGCAAAACAAAACATTTTTCTCTTTTTTCAATTTTGGCGTGCGACCCTTTTTCTTCTAAAAGGAATTGAAAAATGCTTTGTTTTGCTTCTCTTGACGGAGCAAGAGAGCGGAGCCGCTTTCCACCCCTGCCGCGACTTCGGCGCGGTGAGCAGGCGGGCAAAAATTTTCCCCCTCAAACTCCCCCAATTTTTGCCCGCCTGTTGGAGGGTTGAATTAAATTTTACAAAATTCATTTGCTCTGTTACAATAAGCATAACAATGATAAAGTTTTAGAGCAAGTGATATAGATTTAGAAAAACTCCCAGAATTACTAACAATGAAACAAGTATCGGAGATACTTGGCGTTTCTAGCATGACTTTGAGACGCTGAGACGCCAAAGGGATACTAAAGCCCTTTAGGCCAACGCTGCGAAATGTAAGGAGATACAGAAAACAGGATATTATTAAATTTATCAACAAAAAATAGAGAAAAGTAATCTATGTGATTTTCATTTTGTAGCTCACTACATTAAAGGTAAGGGTGAACAAAAAATGAAATCCGCCGCCCCAATTTTATGGAATAAATTGAAATTTTCGCACAGATGGCTTTTCGGCTTCAAAGTGAGTGTGATAGATGTAGACGATTTGGCAGAGATTATTTACCACCTTCTTGAAGCAATCAGAGTTCCCTCTCGAGGACAAAAGCCTGTTGAAGCTAATGTTACTAATGGAGAATTAGTTTTCGGAGAGATCGTCAAAAATCTTCTTCCGGAAGATGAACGGAGTATTCCTAAAGCAATTATTCCAGCTTGGTTTGAAGGACTTTTCCTTTGGCTTTACTCCGTTATAGTTCCAATAGTTAGATCAGAGAATCAATTTGCGCGAAGATTGGCCAGTTTTGCCAAAAGAAGTTTAATGGATTTTAAAAAACAAAGCGGAGCAGATGATTTTAAAACCGCTGAAGATATAAAAAAGTCAGCATTAGATGCTTATAATTACGAAGTACTGGAAAGGAGCCCAAATTTGATTGTTTCCAATAAACACCATCCTGTAATTTATGTTGGCTCTAGACTAGCATATTAAATAGAAT
>PFNU01000088.1:0-1398 GCA_002792135.1 bacterium (Candidatus Torokbacteria) CG_4_10_14_0_2_um_filter_35_8
TGTACGCAACAAAACTTTTTTTGCGTTCTGGTTGAACTTACCTGCTGTCATATCTATGATTTTTTCTGTAAGTTTATCAATGCTGAAAGTAGAATAATATGTGCTATTCGATGTCTCCATTTGTTCACGAAGACCTGAACCCTGACGTATCTCAAACTTACTATCACCAATATTCCTATATACATCATTTTCATCTTTGTTCTGACGTGCGAAAAGCATAGCTCTGCACATCTCTCTTTTTAGTTTTTTCTTGAAAGTCCAATCAGCATGTTCCATCCATGTCTTATGTTCTACATATTTATTATTTTTATCTAACTCCACCCATTTAAACTCTACAGGTCTATGTAACATGTTTCCTGGATGTGTCACCTGCCAACGTAAATTTGTAAAACAGTTTTTGAATGAGAACGGTCCACTATAATTTGGTGTACCACCTCTTCTACTTAATGTCTGCTCTTGTGGACTCCACTCTAACGAGAACCGTATATTTGCCTGTACCTCATCATAAGGGATAAAAGCTGTTAGTGAGCCTAACATAAGTTCACATTCATATTCCCAATTACTACCTTCAGGGGTAGGATCACTACAGATACGAATAGGATACTGTTCTCTGTTTCCTATGATAAGATTCGTTGCAGAGAAATATGCCTCTGGAAACAACAAATAAAATCTTGTCAGACCTAATCCTAACTTATCTGTCGAAGATATAGCACTACCACCGGAAGTAAGTCGTGCTTCTAATAGAGGGATATTTTTTTCTTCATCACCCTCCATCATCCAACGGAAGTCATCTTCTGTCTCTAAAGTTTTTATACCGGATTTAGAGAGATAACTCTCTAAGTCCGGTTCACAGTTTACATCATATATCCTGGTTATAAGTTCGGATACATTTTGTACTTTTGCCATACGCCATGCAGCAAGATTATTTTCTGTTACTAACCCACTTACATCTGTTGGGAAAGTTTCTTGTAAATTATTAATTTTTACCATAACTATTTATTTTATAATTGTTTATTATATTTCTATCTGCTTATCACCATCCTATCGAGATTTTTCAATCCTTCAAGGTCATTATTTTTTTCTTTTTTCTTTTCACCTTCTGTATCGTTATCGTGTGTAATAAAAGTATTAGTACGTTCTAATATGTCAGCGAGTTTTTTTACTGCCTTACTATTAGCATTTTTCTCTATTTTGCTTATATCTATATTCTTATTAAAATATCCTAACTGTATATAATGCAAAAGACGTATATCGAACTCTTTAGGGTCTATATTACGTACTTCCATAACTTTTGAGACAGGCTGTTTATCTTTGGTATATCCTACAGGAGTCGTCATCCACTGTTTTAACTCTTTCTTTTGTGCGTCATTGACTTTTATGTTAGGAAATATCTCTGAT
>PFNU01000088.1:1405-2400 GCA_002792135.1 bacterium (Candidatus Torokbacteria) CG_4_10_14_0_2_um_filter_35_8
CTATTCTTTCTGATATATCTTTTATATATTTCGTCCTCTCTTCATCATAAATCTTCTTTTGCTTTTGTGCATCTTCGAGTTTTTTCTTCTTCTCTTCTTCCCTGATAGCATAAAGTTCTTTTCTGGCATCTATAGCCTCATCATAGAGTTCACCATTAGCTTTTAGACGTACTATCTCTTTTTTTATTTTTTCATCATTATAACGTGTAGTCTCAGACATGTGGGTCTTCACTAAATCTTCCTGAATAGTCTCATCATCTTTGATATCTTCTTCAGATAGATTAGATAACTCCATTTTATCTGACTCTAACTGTATAAGTTCTACAAGTGGCACATTTGAACCTAATTCTTTAAGACCTTGTAATATATCTTTTAACACAGGTGGTTGATTCTCTATCCAGGAATTAACACCTTTATCTATACCTTCTTTATATGAAGTTATAAGAGACTCTACTTGTTTCTCTTTTGGCAACTTATTAAATTCCTCAATGTTAAGATCAGGAAGGATACCATCTTCTTTTAAGGATTCAGCATATGGAGAATAAAAAGAATTAACTTCCTTCTTTTCCGATGGCATCTTTTTTTCTTCCTGATGGGCTTCTTCATTATCTTTATTATCTTCATTATCTTTTATACTCTCTTTTCCTTCTTCATATTTTTGAGCAGACACCTTCTTATTATGTTTCTTACTGTCAAAAATCTTTATCTCACCATCATCATCTCTGATGATATCACCATCTTTTATCACTTCTTTATTTTTACCTAACAGCATACCTTTTTCTTTTAGTATATCATTTTCTGTAGGTACTTTCTCACCTTTATCATCTATGATTATATCCTGCCCGATATCAACCATATTGTCAAGGTTTATTTCAAATTTTTCTCCTGCCATAATATATTATATTAATTCTATTAAATTATTATACAATTTTAAAGCATATATATATAAAAAAAAAATAATAACAGAGAAAAGTGATTTTACTCATTTTCTATAT
>PFNU01000088.1:2446-2652 GCA_002792135.1 bacterium (Candidatus Torokbacteria) CG_4_10_14_0_2_um_filter_35_8
TGCTGTCTTATCTTTGAGTCTTTCCTTCTCTAATCCTTTGTCAGCCTTATATTTCTCTGTCTCATTATGCATTTTCGCTATCTTCTCTTCTAATAACAGTTTCCTATCATCAGATTCTTTTTTACTTAAATGTTCTCTTTCTTTTAAAGATAAGTCAGCTATCTCCATTGGATCAGGAATACCGTTATTATTTTGGTCTAACTCCA
>PFNU01000088.1:3050-3638 GCA_002792135.1 bacterium (Candidatus Torokbacteria) CG_4_10_14_0_2_um_filter_35_8
TCATCAAAGATATATGGCAACTTTTTCTGTCTTCCTTTCCATGCTACCTTAGACACTTCAATCATATTTTGTAATACCCTAAGTTTTGTGTTGTCATGGATATAATAATATTGTTGTGTTATGAAAGAAGAGTTCTGCACTTGACTTTCCATGCCACCTAATGTGTTTGTAGTTGTCCCTTGTCCTTCTCTCTCTGGGTTTATCCCACTTACAAGAGATACCTGTCTCTCTATATATCCTAATATATTTATCAGCTGTTGTATGAAATTTCCTAGTTCTATCTGTAACACCCTTCCTGTAGTATTAAAATTCCCTGCTGCCATACCTTTAAACTTAGCTTTATTGCTCTCAGCAAAACTATCTACGATAAGATACCCATGGACTTTAGCATACGTCATCCACTTATCAAATTCCCAATGTTCAGGTTTTTTTGCTATATCTAACTCCGTCATAGGTTCCCATTTAGCAAAAGCTAAATCTAACCTCGTCTGATACATGTTATATTGAAACTTATACACCTTTATTCTATCCATAAGAGATATAGCCTTATTGGTATTTGTATTATATATAGTACCTATATAAGGACTT
>PFNU01000088.1:3669-3901 GCA_002792135.1 bacterium (Candidatus Torokbacteria) CG_4_10_14_0_2_um_filter_35_8
CATTTACAGGATATGGTTGCATCTTCACATATTTATCATGACCTATTTTAGTGGCTTCATACCATTCTAATATCCATAATGGTGTTATCTCTTCTCCTTTTAATTTATCAGGTTTATAGTCCTCTGTTACCCAATCATATTTCTCTTTATCATTCTCATCATAATATTTTAACTTATTGACTTTTCTATAAGATTTCCATACTACACGTACTTTTAGTATATTGCCATTCAC
>PFNU01000088.1:4241-5242 GCA_002792135.1 bacterium (Candidatus Torokbacteria) CG_4_10_14_0_2_um_filter_35_8
GCAAATATCTCTTCTGCATTAAGTAACACATCATAAAAAGATTTATTAAACTTCATATCGAATTCCTGCTGACGCCATAGATAATTCGCTATTATCATACCTCTCTCTTCTCTTATATCTTTATAGTCATAATTATAATATTTTTCTAATGTCTGTAAATTTTTCTGTAACTCTTCTTTTGAAAAACTCTCTGCTTGTATATGTTGTTCTACTAATGTCAGAAGTTCTTCTTTCTTTTTTGCATCTTTGATAGACTTAACATCTTCATTTAACGCTTTTATCTGATAGTCGAATTTCCTCTGTGACTCTTCACCCGCCAGACGTTCAAACTTACTTACCTCTATAGGATAGTTCTGTATACATGATGATGTGGTGAAATCTTTTAGATGCATAGAGTTAAAAACTTTTTCTACAGCTTCCTCATCAATGATACCATTCCAGATATTATAGTTCTCTATCTTAGCTGCCCTATTCTTTCGTATAGTATCGTTATCTAAATATCTTGTCTTCACAGCATATTCTACATTCTCGATATACCATTCTTTTGTCTTCTCTTTATCACTAAGTTTTTGTCTCGGTTGTGATGTTACATTATATATATTCATAATATGTTTTTATATTACTTGCAAATATATAACATATAATCTCTTTATATATATATTATTTTGTTATATGATAGAACTATTTATTGAAATATACTTCTCCGTTGGCACCTGTAGTTATATTTAGCATATTTTTTTTCTTTATCCCTAAAGACCTGTCCCAAAATTCATCTTCATCAGCACCTTTTTCTCTCTTTGTAGGGTCTAATAAAATAAAATAATCCTCTTCACGTTGTATCATCAACATCCCTAATGCTGATACTCTATCGAAATTTCCTATCCCATCCCATGCCATAAGTTCTTTTAACAAGGGGACAGATGGTATCTTATGTAAATTTAATTTCCCTGTGCCGTCTTTTAATGGTGTCATCATCCATGATAAAATACGTTCACGTCCAT
>PFNU01000119.1 GCA_002792135.1 bacterium (Candidatus Torokbacteria) CG_4_10_14_0_2_um_filter_35_8
GGAGACGCATGGGATATTTATGCAAGTGGTGGGGGAGATAATTACTTTAAGGGTGATGTGGGAATCGGAACAGCAACTCCTGGTGCAAGTTTAGATATTGCAAATCCATCATCAGGTGCTGCAATTACAGTTGGAAGAGTGGCTGCTACTGCATCTATCTCTGCACGTTCAGATGCCGCAGGAGGATCGATTGTTATAGATTCTATAGGGACTGGTGGTGCTGCTCTTAATTTTTATAATGCTGGGGATGTTTATTTGGCCTATGGTGGTGGTAACGTCGGTATCGGAAGAATTCCCGCAGCTAATGATCTTGAAGTTGAGGGTACCGCCTCAAAGGCAGTAGCAGGAGAATGGTTAGCTAACTCTGATATTAGAATAAAAAAAGATATTACTGACTTAGATAATGCCCTGGGAATTATTAATAGTCTTCGCCCCATTAAATTCCACTATACTGATGAGTATAAGCAAAAACATCCTTCAATAGAAGATAAATATTATTACAACTTTATTGCCCAGGAGTTTCAGAATGTTTTTCCTGGTAGTGTTAAAGATAGTGGTGAGGAAGGTTATCTACAGATGGATACTTATAATGTAAGACTCTATCTCGTCTCAGCAATTCAGGAATTAACCAAGGGACTCTGGGTGGATACTTATGGTAATGTTGGCATTGGAACAAGAGAACCTTATTTCAAACTTGATATTGCAGGAGATCTTAGAATTCAAGATTCAAATAAATTATACTTTGGCGGATCGGGAAGTAGCGATACTGATATTAAGATATATCAGAACAATAAGGGTATGTTAGTTATTAGTGATGATACAATAGTAGAGGGTATGTTAATAATCAAAAGGGATCTTTCTTTAGAAGCAGGACTTGAGGTAGTAGATCATATTAAGGTAGGTGCTGATACAGCTGGAGAAATAGTACTTCCAGCTGGTGATAAAGAAGTACAAATAAAATTTGACAAGCTTTATAACTCTACTCCGATTGTAAACATAACAGCTGAAGATTATTTTGGTGATTTTACTGTTTCTGATAAAGATGAGAGTGGTTTTAAGATAAAGATTCCCAAGACCAGTAAAGAGGATATTAAGTTTCAGTGGTTTGTGGTGAGTAACTAGAGGTAATGCGAATTTCTGTACGAATTGAGTAAGGATATTAGGTTATTAGGATATTGGGGTATTAGGATTTATTAATTCAAAATTAAAAATGCAAAGTTCAAAGTTAGGTTATTAGGAAATTAGGATATTAGGGATTTTGCAGCGTCTTAGCTTTTTAGCTTGTGGG
>PFNU01000076.1 GCA_002792135.1 bacterium (Candidatus Torokbacteria) CG_4_10_14_0_2_um_filter_35_8
ATTTCTATATGGCTCAACTATGACATTATCATGTGGCTACGACATTAGACAGATATTTACTTTACACTTTGCACTTTGAGCTTTACGCTTTCTATGTATACTCCAAACTTCTCTCTCGAGAGAAAACTACATAACCAAGGTTTTGAAACAATCGTTGGAATTGACGAAGTAGGAATAGGGGCGCTTGCAGGACCAGTTGTTGCGGCAGCAGTTTTTTTACCTTTTAGTACTAGAATCTCCGGCATTAAAGATTCAAAGAAGCTTCTGGCAAAGAAAAGAGAAAATTTGTATTCTCAGATTTTGAAATTAAATATAAAGTTTGGAATAGGGCAGATTGATCCTTCAATTATAGATAGGATTAATATTTATAAAGCTTCTCAACTTGCAAGAAAGAAGGCTTTTAAAGATTTGCAGGATAAAATAGGAAAAATAGATTATGTTTTGGTTGATGGTAGGATAAGAGAGAGGTTCGGAATTCCTTCTAAATCTATTATTAAAGGCGATAGGCTTTGTATGTCTATTGCCTGTGCATCAGTCATCGCCAAAGTTTATCGTGACCAACTGATTTCTAAGATGGATAAGGTGTATCCTGGATATACTTTTTCACACCATAAAGGTTATGGATCAAAAGAGCATCATAGAAATATTTTAAGAAATGGTGTTTCCCCTATTCATAGGAAAAGTTATGGTGGTGTTAAATGGTTTTTAGCAAATAAGAAAGAATATGAGAGTTGGGTGTTAAGTTCGAAATGAATTTATAAAGTAGGGGCGACACGATATCATGTCGCCTTCAAGATAATATTTACAAAATCATGATTCTAATCCACGGAGAGGACAATTTTCAGTCCTTACAAAAATTAAAAGAAATTAAAAAAAACTTTAAAAAGGAAGATCCCTCAAACCTGAATTTAATAGAAATTGATTGTGGGGAAAGTATTTTATTTGATGAGATTGAAAATAAATTGAAGTCGGTTCCATTTCTTTCGAAAAAACGACTTATTATCTTAAGAAACTTATTTACAAAAAATAAAAGTAAGAAATTGAGGGAGCAAGTTTCTGATTTAATTTTAGAAAATAAAATTCCGAAGACAACTAACCTTGTAGTTTATGAACCAGGGAAGTTTGATAAGAGAATAAAGTTATTTAAGTTCTTGGATAAAGAGAGGGAAATTATGGAATTTGGTTTCTTACAAGAAACGCAACTAACAAATTGGATTCAAAAAGAGATAGAAAAAAGAAAGGGGAAAATCGAGAAAAGGGCTTTAGAAAAATTAGTTTTATTTGTAGGGCCAAATCTTTGGCAGATGGTACAGGAGATTGAGAAGCTGGTAAATTACAAAGATGGAGGATTAGTCACTGGAGAAGATGTAGAATTATTAGTTAAGTCTTCTCTTGATACAAACATTTTCAACTTTATTGATGCGTTGGGTCGCAAGCAAACCTCTCTTGCTATAAAGCTTCTTCATGAACAGATAGATTCTGGCGCGCATGAGCTTTATTTACTGAAGATGATGGTTTATCAATTTAGAAATTTGATTATAGTGAAGGATTTATTAGAGCAGAGAACACCAGTTTACGAAATTGCAAGAAAAGCTAAAATGCACCCTTTTGTAGTACAGAAGACAACCCAGCAAGTACAAAATTTTTCTTTAGATAGATTAAAAGAAATTTATAATTTGCTTTTTGAGACTGACGTAAAGGTTAAGACAGGGAAAGCAGACGGAATTCTAAGCTTGGATTTATTAGTTAGCGAATGTGTAACTTAATCTTCGGAACTTTTGCAAATTGAAAAAGTTAACGGAAAAAGAGTAGCTAAGTGATCTTCTAGAAAATACAGTTTTAGACCAGCCGTTGGAAGAAAAAGTAAGTCGAGAAAAGACGCTCTCTACAAAGAAAGCGTCTTTTTTTTGTTTTAAAATTTAAATGGATTTTTTAGAAATCTTTTATAGTCCTTTTAAAAAAGAGTTCTAGACTGCAAAATAAGTATATTGACAATAGTTTTAGTTAGGATAGTATTAGAATTAAGAAGATTGTAGTAAGGGATGGTCGTCTTACTACCTTCATAAAGTTTAGCCATAAGGTTTGCCAAACTACGAGCTAAGAAAGAGTATTTTTCTCTTTTCAAAGCATAAAGTAGTTTGCGGAAAAAATGGAACAAAAAAAGAAACCTAAGAAGTAAGTTTCTTAGATAAAAAAGGCGCCCATAACTTGGGCGTCTTTTTAGTATTAGAAATTTTGATCAATAATAATCTATCTTTTAGATTCTTTGTTTTCTTTCTTTTTCTTTTGGCCTTTAGCCTTTATTTTTGTCTTTGCCATCACAGATTCAGGATCTTTTAAAGCCTTATTTAATAATTTAGTTAATCTTGACTTTAATCTTGCAGCTTTATTTTTGCGAATTACGTGAGCTTTAGCAGTTTTATCTAATTTTTTGTAAATGGTAGAAGTAAGCTTTTTTGCCTCTTCTGTCTTTCCTTCTGAAAGTAAGTTACGGAATTTCTTTACAGGCTCTTTATAAGCGTTTTTAATCTTAAGGTTGTGAGTATGTCTTTTAATACTTTGTCGCAGGCGTTTTGCAGCGGATTTTTTGATGGGCATGAGATAAATTCAAAATTAAAAGTTTAAAAATAGGAGATTAGGGAATTAGGTTATTAGGATATTAGGGGATTAGTTTTTAGAATCATCATGAATACGCTAACATAGGCGGAAAGATTTAGCAAGTGAAACGTGATATACTTTTAAAAGATGAATTCTACGCTTAATAAAGTAGAGTTTATCTCATTTCTTTTATTTCTAGAACGGTATTCTAATTATTTAATTTTACTATTTATGAAAAAACTTATTGTGTTTGATGCTGATGGAGTGTTAACTGATGGAGGTTCTTCATGAGTTTGGATCCATAAAGGATTAGGCAAGGATGTAATTAAAAAAACTAGTAAATTAAGAAGTAAATATTTTAGCACACCGGAAATGGCTTATGAAACCTGGGCTAAGGAAGATGTTAAGCTATGGGGAGATGTTAGTGTTGCGAAGATTAAAGGGATACTGGAGAATATTCCACTTACGAAGAATGCTGAAAGTACTTGTAAAATATTAAAGAGGAAAGGTTATTTACTTGCGGTTATTTCGACAGGCTTAAATTTTGTTATTGAGAGGCTAAAAAATGAATGTAGTATTGATTATGCTGTTTGTAATGAATTAAGTGAAGATAAAAGCGGATTATCAGTTAAAGTCAATGTTTCTCTAGACAAAAAACCAAAAGAGAAAGTTTTAGAAAATTTGTTAAGTAATCTTAGGATGGAAAGAGAGAATACTATAGCAGTAGGAGATACTGATGATGAAGCCGAAATGATGAAGGCAGCTTCTTTTTCTGTTCTTTTTAATCCTGATCCAAATGAATCAGATCTCGCTAGAAAGTATGCAAGTGTTGTTGTCGAGAGTAAAGATTTGAAAGATATTTTACCTTATTTGTGACACCTTATTTATTTTTTGCTTTTCCTCTCAAAATCCGAATCTGATTCCTAAACTCTGCTGCTTTTTCAAACTCTAGATTTTTCGCAGCAAGTTCCATTTTAGTTTCCAGTATTTTGATAACTTTTGGAATCTCTTCTGCTGGGATTTTCTTTTTAAGATCTTCAATTTCAAAATAACCTTTTTTCTTAGCCTTTTTGCCTGCAAGTCTTGTTTTGGCAATCTTTTTTTTGATGCTTTGTGGGGTAATATTATGTTCCTTATTGTATTCTTCCTGAGTTTCTCTACGTCTTTTAGTTTCACTGATTGCCTTTCTCATTGATCCTGTTATGTTGTCAGCATACATGATGACATGGCCTTCTATATGGCGTGCTGCTCTTCCCATAACTTGAATTAAGGATGTTTCTGATCGTAAAAATCCTTCTTTGTCGCTATCTAAAATTGCAACGAGTGATACTTCAGGAAGATCGAGTCCTTCTCGCAGGAGGTTTATTCCTACAACCACATCGTATTTTCCAAGTCTTAAGTCTCGTAAAATTTCCAATCTTTCTAAAGTGTCTATTTCTGAATGCAGGTAATGCACTTTAATACCACTTTCTGCTAAGTATTCTGCTAGATCTTCTGCCATTTTTTTGGTAAGAGTAGTTACTAAAACACGTTGCCCTTTCCTTACTCTCTTATGAATTTCAGAAAGCAGATGATCAATTTGTCCTTTAGTCTTTCTTATTTCAATATCAGGATCTAAAAGTCCCGTTGGTCTAATAAGCTGCTGTACTACATCATTATTTTTTTCAGTGAATGCTTTTTTAGTATTTTTTACTCCACATTTGGTAAGTTCGTATTTGGAAGGAGTTGCGGAAGTATATATTACTTGATTAATATGATTTTCAAACTCTTCGAAACTTAAAGGTCGATTATCAAATGCTGAAGAAAGACGAAAACCATAATCTACCAAATTCTTTTTTCGAGAATAATTTCCCCAATACATTCCTTGTACTTGTGGGACACTAATGTGAGATTCGTCAATTACCATTAAGAAGTCTTTTGGGTAATAATCTAATAATACTGCCGGGGGATCACCTGGTTTTGTACCTGATAGATGTCTTGTATAATTTTCAATTCCCGTGCAGTACCCAGTTTCTAAAAGCATCTCAATATCAAAATTGGTTCTTTGGGCGATTCTCTGAGCTTCTAATAGTTTCCCCTGTTTTTTAAAAAATTTAACTTGCTGTCTTAATTCTTCTTCAATTGATTTAATCGCTCTTTTTATTACATCTTGAGGCGTTACCCAGTGCCTTGCAGGATAGATTTTTACTTTTTCTAAATCTTCTTTGATTTCACCGGTAAGGCTATCAATCATTGCTATTTTTTCAATCTTATCTCCGAAAAAACTTATTTGAACAATGTTATCTTGATAAGCAGGATGAATTTGCAAACTATCTCCTCTTACCCTGAAAGTACCTCTTCCAAGCTCTGTATTATTCCTTTGGTATTGCGCTTCAGTAAGACGCCGCAGTACCTTTTCTCTTTCTATTTCTTTTTCTTTTCTTATTTCAATAGATAAATCTTCATAATCTTCAGGAGAACCAAGGCCATAAATACAGCTTACTGATGCGACAATGATTACATCGCTACGAGTAAGAAGCGCTTCTGTTGCTTTGTTTCTTAATTTTTCGATTTCTTCATTGATATCCGCATCTTTTTCTATATAAGTATCAGTTCTGGGAATATAGCTTTCTGGTTGGTAATAATCATAATAGCTTACAAAATATTGCACAGCATTAACAGGAAAAAAATCCGAAAACTCTTGCGCAAGTTGAGCAGCGAGGGTTTTATTGTGAGCAAGAACCAGCGTTGGCCTTTGAACATTCTGGATTACATTAGCAATAGTAAAAGTTTTTCCTGATCCTGTAACTCCTAAAAGTGTCTGGTGTTTTTTGCCAGTTTGAATCCCCTTTGTTAATTTTTTAATTGCTTGAGGTTGATCACCGGTGGGTTTGAATTTTGATTCTATTTCGAACTTAGGCATAAAGCAAATTCAAAATTAAAAATGCAAAATTTAAAATAATTTAGGGGCTAGAGACCAGAGGCTAG
>PFNU01000031.1:0-706 GCA_002792135.1 bacterium (Candidatus Torokbacteria) CG_4_10_14_0_2_um_filter_35_8
AGACCTAAAGTCTTGAGAGCATTTTTTTCAACTGAAGCTGGAGTAAAGTATCCTGAATTTCTATAGGATCTAGAAACCGCATAGATATCTCTAAAACCGAAGGAGTATGCTTTATATGAAACTGATCTGGAGGTTCCCTGAGAGATAACTCCTAGGGGAGCAAGAATTCCGCTTTCAGCAGAATAATTTCTCAAAGTACTCCCGTCAACCAAAGAAGTTGTTTGACCATTCGCAGAAGTAAGATGAGCCTGGAAATCGCTCGCAGAATCCTGTTGAAAAACAAGAGAGATAGACTTTGCTTCAATATCTCCAACTGGAATTTCTTGGGATCCTTCAGAAAGAATCCAACTCTGAGAAACTTCTCCCAAGAAACCATTTCTAGTTCTACTACTTCCGGTTCCGATATTTAAAGAATGTGAATGTCCAGAAGAGTCAGTATAGGTTCCACTAGCAATTCTCATCGGATGATCAGAAATAGGATTAATAACTATGCCTTGAATCCTAGTAAGAAGAGGAAAGATAAGATTTAAAGCTAACTGACAATTAGGATGATAGTTAGAGAGAAGAATAGTCCTCTTCCAATTTGTATTAGAATTTCCATCGATAATATTAGAGAGAGGTCTTGGAATATCGGCGTTATATTCTGTTTCGGGAGTAGTTGAAGACGTTAAAACGTTAGCTGTTGTGAATCTTTTCCTATAAGTCC
>PFNU01000031.1:759-1026 GCA_002792135.1 bacterium (Candidatus Torokbacteria) CG_4_10_14_0_2_um_filter_35_8
AGAAGTAGAGATTCTCCAGTTCGAACGTCCAATCCTAAAGAGGAATCTAAAGATTCTGGAAGACTTTGAGTAAAATCATAAAGAGAAATAGTATAACCAAAAATAGATCTTCCGAGAACAAGAGCTTCATAAGAAATAACAACCGAAAGTAAGTTTTCGACAGAATCAGCTAAAGTTTGGAAGTAACTCTCAGAAAGAAGAGTTCTATGACCACGAACTTTATTACTCAATTCTTCTGTTTCGGAGAGAAGAATTTGGAGATCTCCT
>PFNU01000134.1 GCA_002792135.1 bacterium (Candidatus Torokbacteria) CG_4_10_14_0_2_um_filter_35_8
AGAGAATAAAGAATCACGAATCATGGCTACGAATTATGATTCATGAATCATGAATCATGAATCATGAATTACGGGTTCTAGGTATACAGAAAATGGGTAGACGAGAGTTTCTACTCTCACTCTAGTGTTCTAGAAGACCCCTCTTAATACTTAAATCTTTGACTTTTAATTCCTAACCCCAATACCCTATAATAACCCAATATCCTCACTCAATTCGCGCAGAAATTCGCATTTAATTCGTATTCGTTTCGTATTTATTATAAAAACAGATCCTACAAGCTAAGAAGCTACAAGCTAACATCCTAAATCCTATTTCTTCCTTTTCTTCTCCTTTTTTAACCTTTTCTCTTTCTTGTCTTTTTCCTTGCTTCTGCTACTATCGTTACTCTTCTTTTCTCTTTTTTTGGTTTTACCTTTCTTAGTATCTTTTGGTTGTTTTTCTTTCTTGTCCACGCCTTTCTTGCTCTTTTCTTTCTTCACCTCAACCTTCTTAATATCAATCTTCCAACCAGTAAGCTTAGCAGCAAGTCTTACATTTTGTCCTCGCTTTCCAATTGCAAGAGAAAGGCTATTCTCTAGAACAAAGCAAGTTGCGATTCTTTCTTTCTCGTTAAGTTTAGTCTCCGCTACTTTCGCAGGGGCAAGTGCTGATGCTACAAATCTCTTTGGATCGTCTGAATAAATAATAATATCAATTTTTTCCCCGGAAAGCTCGTTAACAATAGTTTGAATTCTTGCCCCTCTTTGTCCTACACAAGCGCCAATAGGATCGACACCTTCATCTTTTGATACTACCGCAATCTTAGAACGAGATCCTGCTTCTCTTGTGATTGCCTTTATTTCAACTTGGCCAGAATAGACCTCAGGAACCTCTAGCTCAAAAAGCTTCCTTAAAAGCTCTGGATGGGAACGCGAAACCCAAATTCTAGGCCCCTTAGGGGTTCTATTAACTTCTAAAACCAATACCTTTAACCTTGCTCCAGAAATATATTTCTCATCCCTTATTTGCTCAGCAGGGGGCAAGATTCCAGCACATTTTCCAAGATCGCAAACCACATTTTCGCCTTCTACTTTCTGTACTAGAGCATTTATAACTTGGCCTTCCTTTTTTTTGTATTCGTTAAATAAGGTATCTCGTTCTATTTCTCTGATTTTCTGAATCACCACTTGTTTTGCAGTCTGCGCCGCAATACGACCATAAGATTTTTCTGGAGTAACATCAATTGCAACCTTATCACTCCTCTTAAGATTCTTCAACTTCACCTTGATAATCCTCTCCTCATCCTCTTTGGAAGAAGGTTGAAATTTAAAAACCTTTGCTTTTAATTCTTTAAGATCTAAAAGTGTAGTTTGATCATCTTTGTCTTCAACTTCATCTACTATTTCAAATATTCTAAAAACCTGAGTCTTTCCTTGCTCAAGCTCAAAAACAACTTTAATATTTTCCTTCTTTGATCCAAAATCTTTCTTAAAAGCAGCAGCTAGTGCTTGTTCAATAACGCCAACAACACTTTTTTTAGAAATTCCTCTCTCTTCACAAATTTGCTCAATAACCTGAGATAGAGTATTTTCTTTCATAAAATTAGCTTCTTAGGCTTATTAGCTTTTCAGACCGTAGTACGGCCTTTAGCTTGTAAGCCATAGGTGGTCTAAGATCCTAAAAAGCTTCAGCACAAGGCTTCATCCGCCCAGGGTGGAAACTTCCTACAAGCTACAAGCTAATCTAAGTCTATCTAAAAATAAAAAAAGAATCAAGAGACGATTGATGCAAGGTACTAGGTATTAGTTTAAAATCAATTATAATATAATTTCAAATTTTCTCTATAGCACGTAGTTTAGCGCTATCTGATTTTGGATTACTCTCAATTTCTTCTCTGCTAGCAATAAGCGGTTTTTTCGTTAATAATTTAACTACTGGTTTCTTGTCATCCTTGGTTGAGGCCATGTCTCTAAAGGCTCTTTTAACTATTCTATCCTCAAGTGAATGAAAAGATATAATTACCAACCTGCCGCCTTTTTTTAGTCTGCCTACAGCTTGGGGAATTACTTCTTGTAAGGCCGAAAGTTCTTGATTTACTTCCATCCTAACTGCCCGAAATACTTTACTGGCATAATGTCCATGTCTTCTACTATACCTATATTTCGGTGGAGTAGCAGACCTAATCACTTCTAACAAATCGTTTGTTGTTACAATTGGCTTTCTTTCTCGTATCTGAACTATTTTGCGAGTAATGCTCCTTGCAAAAGGCTCTTCTCCAAGCTTAAATAAAATTTCTCTCAATCGATCCTCGCTGTAGTTATTAATAACGTCATATGCCGTCAAACTCTGATTAGGATTCATTCTCATGTCCAAGCAAACAGCAATATTATTCCTATCTTCACTAAAACTAAAGCCTCTCTGGGAGGCTTTTAATTGATAAGTAGAAACACCTAGATCAAGCAAAACACCATTTACTAATTTAATGTTTAATTTATTAAGAATATTATCAAAGTTTCTGAAATTATCATAAACAAACTCAATTAAATTCCTGTATAATGCTAGTTTATTTTTTGCTGCTTTTAGTGCTTCAGGATCCTGATCAATACCAATGATTTTGCCCTTTTCTTTCAAAATGCTTGCAATTATCTCTGAGTGTCCACCTCCTCCAAGCGTCCCATCTACGTATGTGCCGCCTTTTCGGACTTTGAGTAACTCAATAGATTCTTTTGGCATAACCGGAATGTGCTCAAACTTACACCAATCTTCTTCTGTTTTTACCTTGTCTTCTTCTTGATTTTGCGACATTTTTTATCAAATATATTACTTTTATTATTTATTAAAAAAAACAGCCTCACAAACGTAATGTAAATCATACGAGTGAATTGCGAATAGGGTACGAAGGTTATACGAATTAAAAAAGAATTAAGAATCACGAATATTAGGGATTAGGAGATAGGGATTTCCGCCAAAGGCGGAGAGGAAACTTCCTAAAAACCTACAACCCAACATTCTTCACGTGCCTAATCTTAGCAACTTTCTTTTTTAAATCCAAATCCACTCCTATAAAATCAGCTCGGACATCCAAGCTATCAACTTGTTTTAGTTTAGGAGAAGAAAGAAAAACTTGAATTGCTCTTTTAAATCTTTCCATCTTTCTAAAACTTAAAGACCTAATGGAGCCCCCAAAAAAATCGCTAGTTCTGGTTTTTACTTCAATAAAAATTAGAGTATTACCTCTCTTTGCAATAATATCTATTTCCCCCCATTTATTTTTTACATTTCTCTTAAGAACTTTATAGCCTTTTCTTTTAAGAAAATCTCTTGCGAGATTCTCGCCAAAAGAACCAATTTTTATTTTTCTATTTTTCACAAAGAGTAAATACGAATGGATTGCAATTGAATGTGAATTTTTATGTAAATTAGAATAAGCGAATCAAGAATAAAGAGTCTGAAATCCTAAATCCGAATTTCTAAATCCTAAACAAGCACAAAATTCAAATGACCAAAATCTAAAACAATTTATTTAGAATTTTGAATTTAGACATTAGGATTTGTTTAGCCCGGCACGTAATACGTGCCCCGTAGTACGGGCTTTAGGATTTCGGATTTAGTGCTTAGGATTTCTACCCGCTGGTACCTGGCGACTGGTTTCTGGTGCCTAAATATTTTTTAATTTTACATTTTGAATTTTTAATTCACTAGTATCCTTCCCTCAATTCTCGTTCCACCTTCTTCTGGAATGCCTACAAAACCTACCACCTTAATCATGTCAACTTTCCTTTGTAAGTCAGAAAGGTCTCCAAGTTGTGCCATAATGGAGTCAGAGATCCACGAGGAAAGAGTATTCATATTTAGATATCCCATTCCAGAAATTCCTTCTGTATCTATTTGAGAAAATACTTCTTGATAATCATTATGACTTTTCAAGCTTTCTTTATCACCACTAACCATATCTACAACAGAAGATGTTAACTCTCTCGAAGTGCTAACGATAAGTTTTTTGTTCCTTACAGTATAGGAAATCGTAATCTCCTGGCCTGGAATTTCAAAATATCTTATTTGGTCTTTTTCTTGAAAAGAAGAAAGAGAAACAACATCTCCACTCGACAGACTCATCTTGTCTTTCAAGTATTTAGAAAAATAATCAAGAACTGGCTTCTCTAGTTTCTTTAGTGCTTCTTTGGCTTTTTCGTCGCTAGAAATATTAAAAACCAAAGTCAAGCTAGGAAGCACTTTTTTTACCTGATAACTAATAAATACAGAGTACTCTTGTCTCTCTATTAAAGAAAAAAGTTCTTCAGAAAAGGAGGTTCCTAAAGTTTTAGTAAGAATATTATCTGGGCTATTTACATTTAAAAGCATACTCAATGCTTGTCTAAAATCAGCACTTTCCGCATATAAAATTACATTATCTTTAGGGGCTATGCTGACAAGATTTGGAGTAAAACTCTCTGTCTCCTGCTCACCAAAAGAATATCCTTTAAATACTATTCCAGCATCAGACACTTTCGCACCTAGTGATATTAGCTCTATTTTTCCATTACTAATAAGTTCAAGCGGCTCTAAAATACCAACCTTTCCTCCTGTTAAGCTTTCTGCTCTATTAATATCAAAATATAAAGTCGCAAGTCTGTTGTTGTCAAGTTTAGCAATTGCTTTATTAAAATTGCTACTAGAACTCAAGGATTGAATGCCAGAAGTCTTTATATCTATTACTCTCTTTATGCTCTCTAAATCATCTCCTAAAATTATAAAATTGGCAACCAACGCACCAAAAACTGCTTTTCCTTTTTTTCTATCAAATATTAAAAGCTTATATGACTTATATCTTGATTCTTCTACTATACCGCCTTCTTCTCTCACTTTGTTGCCAACTTTAATAAGAGATCTTTCTAGCTCAGCTTTACTGCGAATTTCAACCAAAGTAACAAGAGAGGTTTTATCTTTAGAAGCTAAACCTGCCTGTGCTATCTTTTCTCCCAACCAAAGTTTAACATCATCTTTAAAACTCAAACCAGGAAGACTATCTTGAAACTCGCCCTCCCACATTTCTTTCATTTTCTCTTCCATATTAAAGCGAGAGGAAAGCTCCTTTAGTTTTTCATACTGCTCTTTATCAGGATAAAGATCCATCTCAAGATAAAATACTGCATCAGAAGGTACTAATTGTGAAGGGTTCATTTTACCAAACAAACCAAATCTTTCACCTAAAAAGTAAATCCCTACTCCAAGACAGGCAAGTAAAATTATAACTAATACAAAATATCCAATGTTTGCTTTAAAACAAGAAGAACTCTTCTTATTAGATTCTGTAATATTCTCAGGGTTTACCATTAGTATTATTAAAGAATAATGAATCAGGAATCAAGAATTATGAATCACGAATT
>PFNU01000022.1 GCA_002792135.1 bacterium (Candidatus Torokbacteria) CG_4_10_14_0_2_um_filter_35_8
TATCATCAGATCCTACTCCACTTCGTGCAGCAAACAATGCTACAGCTCACATGTATATTGTAAGTCCTTTAAATAATCTAAGGGATGAGAGTGGAAAAGTCTCTTGGTTGACAAAGCTTTTCATGACCCATCCACCAACAGAAGAGAGAGTTAAAGCACTAAGAGAAATGGCAAGTTAAAATTATTTTTAAATCTAAAAGAAATATTATCCTAGAGTATTATTTAGGACTGTGGATTTTCTATAAATATAAAAAATGATCACCACAATTATTTTTGATTTCTCAAGAACTTTATTATTCCCCAAAGATAAAAATTACAAAGGTTCTCTAAATAAGCTTCATAAAGAATTATCCCAGAAACAAGATTATCAATTCCTAGATCATTTTAAATTCAATGAGGAACTTTTATTATTGCTTAACAAAATAAAAGATAATTTCTCCCTCTACATTTTTACAACCGGAGTCATTCAAAACGCTAAAGAATCGAAAGAAAAGATAAAATCCATTTTCAAGAAAATCTATACTGAAGAAGATACTAAGTTAAAGAAAAATGATCCGAAAGCTTATTCTTTTATCACAAATGATCTAGGAAAAAATCCAAGTGAAATTTTATATATTGATGATACGATAGAAAACATTAATGCTGCAAAAAGGGTAGGACTTAAGACTATCCATTATTCATCAAATAAAATGTTGCTAAAAGAAATTGAAAGGATCGTCGGGCTTAATCGAGAAGCTAGCCTAAAATGAACTTTATTCATCCAACTAAAATCGGAAATGTCATAATAAAAAACAATGTCTTTTTTGCACCTATGGCCGGAATATCAGATATGACTTACAGAAGACTTATGAAAAGATATGGTACAGGACTTACCTATACAGAAATGATATCCACCGCAGGACTTTCAAGAAATTCTAAAAAAACCAAACAATATCTAAAATTTACCAAAGAAGAAAAACCAATTTCTGTACAGCTTTTTGGGAATAATCCTGAAGAATTCTCTCAATCTGTAAAAATCTTAAAAAATTATAACTTTGATATAATTGACATTAATATGGGCTGTCCTGTACGAAAAGTTATCGGAAATGAGTCAGGATCAGCCTTAATGAAAAACTTAGATCCTGCAAGAAAAATAATCCGAGAAACTGTTAACGCAAGTTCTATTCCTGTAACAGTAAAATTCCGCTCTGGTTGGGATGAAAGATCGATTAACTATCTTGAACTTGGAAAAATTTGTGAAGAAGAAAAAGTTGCAGGTATCTGTCTTCATCCAAGAACACGTGCCCAGAAATTCTCAGGCAAAGCAAATTGGAAACACATTGCAGAATTAAAAAAACAGGTAAAAATACCCGTGATTGGAAATGGGGACATTAGAACGCTTTCTGATGCCAAAAAAATGTTTAAAGAAACAAAGTGTGATGCAATCATGATCGGACGAGGCGCAATGGGAAACCCATGGCTTATAAAATCAATCGTTAAAAACAAAGAGATTATTCCTACTCCCAAAGAAAAAATCAAAATGTATTTAGAACACGTTAAAATTTATATAGAAGATAGGAAAGACATACAAGATGCCGCTCTTTCAATCCGAGAAATGCGCAAGTTTGCAGCAAAGTATTTATCAGGTTTTCCAGGCGCTTCAAAATTAAGACAAGGAGTTAATGAGATTGAAAGCTTAAAAGAATTAGAGAAATTATTAAATTTTAATTAACCAAAAAGAAAAAAGTGCTATTAATTTTTAACTTAAGAACAATATGAAATTTGCAGTCATTTTTGACATGGATGGAGTGCTTGTAGATTCTTTAAAGCATATTAAAGCTGCCTTCAACCAAATACTCTCGCCTTATAGAGTCTCTATTAGTGAAAAAGAGTTTGAAGAATATCTTGCAACTTCTCCAAAAGATGCAGTATCTCTTTGGAAAGAAAAATACAATGTTAATATTAGTAAAGAGAAATTTATGAAAAAGACTACTGAAATGGAATTTAACTTACTGGAAAAAGATGCAAAACTTAACTCAAGCCTAGTAAAGTTTTTAGATGAACTAAAAGAAAAAAACGTTCCGATAGGTATTGGTACATCATCTCACAGAAAACGAACTGAAAAATTTCTTAAACTGATGAAACTTCAGAACTATTTTCAAATTATAGTAAATGCAGAAGATGTTAAAAAACATAAACCTGCTCCAGATTTGTTTTTAGAAGTTGCAAAAAAGCTAGATATAAAACCGAAGCATTGCGTTGTTATTGAAGATTCCAAAGATGGAATTCGGGCTGCAAAGAAAGCAAATATGAAAATAATAGGGCTTACTACTTCCTATCAAACTAGAAAGGATCTTAAAAAAGCAGATCTAATTATAAATGACTTTTCTGAACTTTCATATGAGAAGGTTAAGAAGTTATTTGATTAAAAAGATTCTAAGAAATTCCACTTACTTAATCTTCGAGAGATCGCCATTAAGAATTATCGGCTTTGTAAGGGCTATTTCCAAAGCATAATTTTGAGACCTATCTATCTCATTAAGAATATAAATTGTCTTCTTTAAATAATAAGCCAAGCCAATTTCCATTAGAACAGAGGTACCCAAATAACCGTCAATTCCATTCTTGGGATAATTTAAGACTATAACGGCATCGCTCTCAGCTATTTTCTCAAAACCTTCTCTTAATGAATCAAGCCTGAGTGCAATCCTTAACTCCTCATTAAAATCTAATTTCTTGTGAGGATTATTTGAATAAAGCTTGGTATCTTGACTCGCAAAAACTGAATGTCCGTTTTCTTCTAAAGTCTTTTTTACACTCAGCATCTCTTTGGCAAAAGTCATACTGCTACAAATCATTATTCTCATAGGCGTGGAAATCAATTATTCAATTAATTTTATTATAACAGATTAAAGGCTCGGGGCAAAATTTCCTAGAAAACTTATGATGCAAAAAACTTCGCAAAATTCAAAAACAGAGCGCCATTTTTATCAGGCGCCCTGCTTAGCACATAATACGTGCTTTTATGTTTAATTAATGTCTGTTTTTCATACTAGCATAGGCCAGTCGGGGGACTGGCCTTATCCAACCTTTACATCTCACCCATTCCACCCATGCCGCCAGCAGACATACCAGCACCCGCACCTTTCTCCTCTTTCTCAGGAAGATCTGTGACAACTGCTTCAGTTGTTAGGAACATGTAGGAAATTGAAGTAGCATTTTGAAGAGCAGATCTGGTAACCTTAGTAGGATCTACAATTCCAGCTTTCACTAAATCTTTATACTTGCCGTCTGCTGCATCATAACCTTCATCATCTCTCCTTTTCTTTACTTCCTCTAAAACTACTGATCCTTCTTTTCCAGCATTAAAAGCAATCTGTTTTAATGGTTCTTCTAATGCTTTCTTTAAAATCTTAATTCCTGTTTCTTCATCGGTGTTTTTAGTCTTGACACTATCAAGTACTTTTAGCGCCCTTACTAAAGCAACTCCACCACCCACTACTACACCTTCTTCAACCGCAGCTTTGGTTGCAGATAGAGCATCCTCTACTCTATGTTGTCTTTCTTTTTGCTCGGTCTCTGTTGCAGCACCTACCTTTATTACCGCAACTCCACCAGAAAGCTTTCCAAGACGCTCTTGAAGCTTTTCTTTATCAAAATCAGAAGTTTCATTTTCATACTGCATTCTAATTTGGGCAATTCTACTATCAATATCCCTCTTCTTGCCTTTACCGCCAACAATAGTAGTATTGTCTTTTGTGGAAATTACTCTTGATGCTCTACCAAGCATATTTATTTCTACATTTTCAAGTTTAATACCAAGATCTTCAGAGATTACTTGCCCACCGGTAAGAACTGCGATATCGGCGAGCATCTCTTTTCTCCTATCTCCAAATCCTGGTGCTTTAACTGCAAGTGCATTAAATGTTCCTCGGATTTTGTTGACAACTAAAGTTGCAAGTGCCTCGCCTTCAATTTCTTCTCCGATTATTACAATATCTTTTTTGCCTGATTGAGCGATTTTTTCTAAAATTGGCAAGAATTCTTGGAGAGAAGAAATCTTCTTATCGGTAATCAGAATATATGGATTTTCTAATTCTGCTTCCATTTTATCAGCATTGGTAACCATATAAGGTGAAACATATCCTTGGTCAAACTGCATCCCTCTTACCACTTCTTTTTCAAGACCAAAGCTCTGGGATTCTTCTACAGTAATCACACCATCATCTCCAACTTCTTCCATAACTTCGGAAATAAGCTCTCCAATCTCCTCATCCTGAGCCGAGATCGTTGCAACCTGAGCTTTCTCTTTTTTAGCCTTAATAAGATGAGACATCCTTTTCAATTCCTTCACTACCAGCTTTACGCCTTTTTCCATACCTTTCTTAACACCTATAGGATTTGCACCTGCTGTGATATTTTTTACCCCTTCACGAATCATGTTTTGTGCAAGTAAAGTTGCGGTAGTAGTTCCATCTCCTGCTATATCATTAGTTTTTGTGGCAACCTCTTTGACAAGTTCTGCGCCAATATTTTCAAATTTATCTTTCAGTTCAATTTCCTTAGCAATGGTCACACCATCGTTAGTAATACTTGGTGAGCCATAGCCTTTGTCAAGAACAACGTTTCGGCCTTTGGGACCAAGTGTTATCTTAACAGCATCAGCAAGTTTATCTACTCCCTTAAGGAGTGCTTGCCGTGCTTTTTCATTAAATTTTATTTGTTTAGGCATATTTTTAGATACTAGCGACTAGTCTATCTTAAAAATCTTTTGTGTCTTTTTAAGATAGAAGCTACTAATAATATTAAGAATAAAAAATAATCAAAGGTTTAAAGTCACTACAAAAATCTACTTAATAACTGCCAGAATATCAGATTCAGAAAGAATTAGAAGCTCTTCACCATCAACTTTTATTTCACTGGGACTATATTTTGTAAATAAAACTTTATCTCCCTTTTTTACTTCTGGTTTTTGAATCTTGCCATTCTCTAAAATCTTTCCTGAACCTACTGCAACAACTTCACCTTTTTCTGGTTTTTCTTTTTCAGCAGTATCAGGAAGCACAATTCCCGACTTTGTCGTTTCATCTTCTTGAATTGGTCGAATCAAAACTTTATCAGCTAAAGGTTTAACATTGGTTTTCATACTACGCACCCCCTTTCTTGAAGTTAAAAAAATTCTAAGGTTAAAAAAGAAATTAGCAC